>USPT01000101.1 GCA_900556705.1 uncultured Collinsella sp. | reverse complement strand
GGTCACCAAGCACAACCTCAAGTACCGCCGCTACTACCACCAGTTCGACTACTAATTTCATTTGGGGGAAACCGCAATGAGGCAATACATCTTCGCCAGCCACGCGCATTTTGCGACCGGCATCAAGGAGAGCACCGAGCTGCTCTCGGGCGCGCGCGATAACGTCCACGACCTGTCGATGTTTGTCGACGGCCGCACCGACGTCGCCGAGGAGGCCGCCAAGCTCCTGGCGACCTTCGACCCCGCCGACGACGTAATCGTGTGCACCGACCTGTTTGGCGGCAGCGTCAACAACGAGTTCACCAAGATCGTCCAGACGCGCCCCAACACTTACCTGGTTGCCAACATGAATCTGCCGCTGCTGATCCAGCTGCTCTTTTCGGACCAGGAGGCTCCCGCCGATCAGGTTATCCGCGAGATCCTCGCGGCTGACGACACGCGCGTCAAGTTTGTCAACGACCTGCTGACCGATGCGGATGACGAGGAAGAGTTCTAGTCACCGCCTGCTATTAATGGGGCCGGGTTTCCGGCATGAGACCTTTGGGGGTCAATCATGATTCAACTGCTTCGCGTCGACCATCGTCTGCTTCATGGCCAGGTGGCCGTCTCTTGGGTCCAGGGCTTGGGCTCTGACTGCATCTTCTGCGTTGGCGACAAGGTTGCCAACGATCCCGTCTGGAAGACTACGCTCAAGATGGGAAAGCCGGCCAACGTCAAGCTCGTCATCAAGGACATGGAGCACGCCATCGAGGCCATCAACTCCGGTGTTACCGATAAGTACAAGATGATCATCTGCGTCGCCAGCATCGCCGAGGCCAAGCAGCTTGTCGACGGCTGCCCGCAGATCACCTCCATCAACCTGGGCAACACCAAGTCCAAGGACGAGCAGCGTCCCGATGCCCGTAAGATCTCCCGCCAGATCTTTGTGACTGCTGCCGAGGAAGAGGACATTCGTGAGCTCGTCGGCCGCGGTGTCGAGGTCGAGATTCGCGCTCTGGCCGACGACCCCAAGGTCGATGCCCTAAGCGCCCTCTAATTGGGAACCACGGGCGGCGCGCACGGCGCCGCCCCTATTCGTGGGCGTACCGGATAAACGCTTTACCCGTTACCCCCATCTACCATTCACCGGGAGTACACGCCCGTTGAGCGATTGGTATTAAATAGTTTTCTCATGACTATATAATTGGTATCAAATCATTTGCACCGGTTTAGGTGTTAACAGCACACCGGTACAAGCTGGATCTGTCTAGGCGATTGTCGGCATGGAAAAGGGCGCGCTGACAAGTCGGGAATCGCCGCGCGGATCCAAGAGGGATCAAAGGGAGGAACAATGCTTGTTCAAGCGATCCTCATCGGACTTATCGCTGCCTTCGGTAAGCTCGATTATCAGCTCGGTACGCTCTATGCGTTCCGCCCGATCGTTCTGTGCCCGCTCGTCGGCATAGTCCTCGGGGACCTGCAGTCCGGCCTCGCCATCGGTGCGAGCCTCGAGCTGCTCTTCATGGGTTCAATCTCCATCGGCGCTTACGTGCCGCCCGATGAGTGTATTGGCGGTGTGCTCGCCTGCGCCTTCGCTATTCAGCTGGGTCAGAGCACCGAGGCCGCTATCGCGCTCGCGATGCCCATCGCCACTCTGTGCCTGGCCATTAAGAACGTCGTCAACGCCGGTATGCCCCTTCTGGTCGACCGTGCCGACGTCTTTGCCAGCAAGGGTAACCTCAAGGGTATCTACGCTATGCACTGGATTATCGGTCTCGTGATTGTCGTCCTGGCCTTTATCCTGTGCTCGGTCTCCTTCTATCTGGGTGCCGACGCCGTTCAGGGCCTGCTCGACTTCATCCCGACGTTCGTCCTCGATGGCTTTGGCGTCGCAGCCAACATCCTGCCTGCCATGGGCTTCGCCATGCTCGGCCGTCTGGTGCTTACCAAGCAGCTCGTGCCGTTCTACTTCCTGGGCTTCCTGCTGTGCTCCTATGCCAACGTGCCCGTCCTCGGCGTCGCCCTGATCGCAATCATCATCGGCATCGACAAGTACGACCTGCTGGGCCTTGGTGGCGCCCAGTCCCAGCTTTCTGTGGAAGGGGATGAGGACGATGACTTCTAATTCCGAGAACCAGATTACTCGCTCCGACCTCATTAAGAGCGCCGTGAACACCGGCGCCCTGGGCATGGAATTCTCCTGGACCTACTACAAGCAGATGAACATTGCCTTCTGCCTGATGGTCGCCAACATGCTCAAGAAGATCTATGCCGGCCGTCCCGATGATTACGCCGAGGCCTTGCACCGTCACAGCGCATTCTTCAACATCACCCCGCAGCTCGCTCCCTTCGTGGGTGGCATCGCGATGGCCATGGAAGAAAAGGTCGCTCGTGGCGAGGTTGAGCCCGAGAGCGTCAACGACATCAAGGCCGCCCTCATGGGTCCGCTTTCCGGCCTGGGTGACTCCTTCTTCCTGTCCACCCTGCGCGTCGTCGCCGCTGCCGTGGGCATCAGCCTGTGCCAGGCCGGCAACGTCTTTGGCCCCATCGCCTTCCTGCTCGTCTACAACATCCCGGCGTTCCTGATTCGTATCTTTGGCGCTATCAAGGGTTATGAGCTAGGCATTGGCTTCCTCGACGAGGCTCAGAAGACCGGCCTGATGCAAAAGATCATGGCCTGCGTCGGCATTGTCGGCGTTATGGTCGTCGGCGCCATGAGCAAGGACATGTTCTGGGCTTCGTTGCCCATCGCCATTGGTCAGGGCGACTCCGCCCAGACTCTCCAGGACATCCTGGACGGCATCATGCCCGGTATGCTCGGTATGGCCGCCTTCTGGCTCTACTACTGGCTGCTCTCCAAGAAGATCAACCCGATGGTCCTGATCCTCTGCACCATGGTCGTGGGCATCATCGGCGCTTACTTTGGCGTGCTTGCCTAATATGTTCGAATCGCGCTTCCATCGCGTCTAACGGTTGCGTCGATCTTTGGGGGGCTTGTCGCATCTGCGGCGGCCCCCTGTTTTTTAAAACTCCGTACGAAAGGGGAGGGCTATGGTCGTACCCGAGCTTTCGCTCATGAACATCAACCATCGTTACTACAGCATCGAGACGTTTTTTAAGGCTGCAGGTGAGGCCGGCTATCGCAATATCGAGCTGTGGACCGGCTCGATGCACCTGTATGTGGATTGCCATGAGCACGATTCGGTGGATAAGATTCGCGATCTTGCCGCCCAATACGGTATCAAGATCGTGTGCGTGTGCCCCGAGCAGAACAACCCCAAGCCGTGGAACGTCGCGGTGCGCGGTGAGGCGGGCCAAAAACGCATCCTCTCGTACTTTAAGAATGTGATCGACGTTGCCGTTGAGTTGGGCGTGCCGCAGATTCTGGTGACGAGTGGTTGGGCCTATCTGGACGAGCCGGCTGAGGACGCCTGGGCCCGCAGCGTTGCCATGCTGCGCTCGGTGTGCGACTACGCCGATACGCGCGGTATTCGCGTCGCGCTCGAGGCCCTGCAGCCGTCGGAGTCCGTGTTGGTCAACACCGCACAGGATGTTGCGCGCATCCTCGAGGCGGTCGATCGTCCCAACCTGAAGGCCTGTATCGACTTTGGCGCCATGGAAGTTGCCGGCGACACGATCGACGGCTACTTTGAGGTTTTGGGCGACAAGATCGTTCACACCCACTTTGTAGATGTGGGCGGCGGCACGACGCATCTTGCCTGGGGCGACGGCGAGCGTGATATGCGTGCCGACCTCGAGGCACTCATGCGCCACGGCTATACGGGCTATGTCTCGGCCGAGACGTGTGATGGCCGCTACTATCAGGATCCGTCCAAGGCGACGACTCAGGTTATCGAGATGTATCGCCGTGTGACAGCGGAGATGGAAGCCGAATAACTAAACTGCGCGGTTGCGCCGGAAACGCTTGGGCGGGTCTGGCGCAACGCTTTTATAGCTGGCGAGTTGTGGGGAACCCGTTGGCAGTAGCGCTCGAAATAGACAACTATTGGCGTTGTAATACCACTCGGGCGAGGAAACCGACCGTTCGCCGCAAATCTCCGTGAGTTTGGATTGGTATTAAATAACAAGCAATCGTATGGCTATAATTGGTATCAGCAAGAAGCGCGATGTATAGAATTGCGCACATGTGATGGGAGGACACACATGAAGGAGACCGAGAAGATCGAGATCATGCACTTCGACCAGGAGGGCTACCTCG
>USPT01000100.1 GCA_900556705.1 uncultured Collinsella sp. | reverse complement strand
GTGGGCCTGGCGCACTCCTTTGTGGCACTTAAGGTGATCATCGAGCTGGTGAGCATATTCGGAAATATGAGCATCGGCGGCACCGTGGGCCTCACCTGTGCAATCTTCCTGGCAGTATACGGTGGCTACTTCCTGGTGACCTACCTCATGAGCGCCGGCATGGTACAAGCTGCCATCGCCACCCGCTACAGCGAATAACAAGCGGGCAAAACCGTCGCAAAAATAGAGGCGTATGACCGCCGCGAAGGGACCAGGGGCCCTTTCGCGGCGGTTTTTGCCAATCTGGTGCGTCTCAGATACAAGTGAGTAGACTTTTTTGAACCTGCCGAGCACATCGCGACAAATGATCTATAAAACTGCAGGTCAGAGCTGTGGCGTTTTAGGGCGTGCTCGGCCTTCTGCAAAAAGCCTACTCACTTGGTTTTTCTGCTAGAAGACCGCCACGAGGGAAGGCAACTCCCTTACGTCGGTTTGGACGTTTGCCCAGATAAAACCTGCCAAAATAAACCTGTCCCTTTTTGGCAGGTGGTTTCAACTGAACGGCGGGCGGTGCGGCTTGTAGTCATTGGGGACGTTCTTAAACGACTAGTCAAACAAGAACGTCCCCAATGACTACCCCTGAGCCGCCATAGCCACCCGCTACAGTGAGTAACTCACCCAGTTTGGAATTATCGTAGGTTGAGCATAAGTCAGCGAAAACGCCCCTAAGCGAGCAAGGTGACGTGAAAGAGGAGGGAAGCGTACTTTGGTACGCAACCGACGATTGAACGTCAGATTGCCGCTTAGGGGCGTTTGCAGCGTCGAGCGGTCCGCCGTTCGTTAGAACGGCGGAACCAAAGGCGCAGCGTCGAGCCGTTACGCGGTTTGGTAAAACCGCGTAACTTAAATCCGTTCCGCGATCTCGTGGATGAGGTAGTCGGTCTTTTCCCAGCCCAGGCACGGGTCGGTGATCGACTTGCCAAAGACGCCGCCGTCGACCGGCTGGTTGCCGTCTTCTAGGTAGGACTCGATCATAAAGCCCTTGACCAGCTTGGAGATGGACTCGTTGCGGCGGCAGCTGTCGAGCACCTCCTTGCAAATGCGATACTGCTCCAGCGGACGCTTGCCCGAGTTGTCGTGGTTGCAGTCGATGACCGCTGCCGGATTGGCATAGCCGGCATGCTCGGTATAGCGTTCGGCCAGGCGTTCCAGGTGTTCGTAGTGGTAGTTGGGGTAGGTGCGCCCATCGAGACCGATGTAGCCACGCATAACGGCGTGTGCGAGCGGGTTGCCGTCGCACTCGACCTCCCAGTTGCGGAAGATGAAGCTCTGGTGCGCCTGGGCGGCGTAAATTGAGTTGAGCATAACGGTGGTAGAGCCGGCAGTGGGATTCTTCATGCCGACGGGTACCGAAATGCCGCTCGACACCAGACGGTGCTCCTGGTTCTCTACCGAGCGTGCGCCCACGGCGACATAGCTCAGCAGGTCAACGAGGTATTGGTAGTTGGACGGATAGAGCATCTCGTCGGCGGTGAAGAAACCCGTTTCCTCAATAACGCGCAGGTGCATATGGCGGATGGCCTTGACGCCCTCGAGCAGGTCGTCGGGAGCCTCGGGGTTGGGGTTGTGCAGCAGGCCCTTGTAGCCGGTGCCCTTGGTGCGCGGCTTGTTGGTGTAGACGCGCGGAATGATGATGAGCTTGTCCTTGACCTCTTCGGCGGTCTTGGCCAGTCGGTTCATATACTCGAGCACCGAATCCTCGCGGTCGGCAGAGCACGGGCCGATGATGAGCACCTTACGTGCGTCCTCGCCGGTAAAGACTTTGGCGACCTCGGCGTCAAATGCCTGCTTTTTGGCGGTAAGCTCGGCAGAAAGTGGCATTTCCTCGCGGATCTCCATGGGGATCGGCAGCCTGCGTTTGAATTCCATGGCCATAGGGGTCTCCTCAATCTATAGAAAGAGCAATAAGCGGATTGTCGAATGCTCGGCATTATCCGCTGTCGCACGCTAAAGTGCAAGCCCTTGTCACCCCGAAACCTACCAAAAAGGGACAGGTTTATTTTGGCAGGTTTTATCTGGGTAAACGTCGGCGGATGCTGGGAGGGAGCGGCGCCGCGCGGGACCCTAAGGCTGTTGTCGGTTCCCCAGGAAATACCCTGTGGGCAAAAAATGCCAAATATGAGTACGGTTGCTAGCTTAGTATCATATTGCCTTCGCAAATAATAGACATAACAGCAAAATATGTTCATTAACGCAAACACATATAAGTTCGCTATAGGGCTGTTTGATCATTTTAGGGACGCGTGTAAGCCGTGAAAACGGTATTTGGGGCTGTTTTGGCTGTTACTAAAAGGGTAACAGTACTCATATTTGCCATTTTTTGCCCACGGGGCCTCGAAGGGGCTGTCAATCAGGTCCCAGGGGAGGCGGTTTGAGGGTCGCAGAGCAAAAACGGGGGCGCAGGTTGTCCTGCGCCCCCGTTTTCTGGGCATTGCGGTTGTTTGCCGCCGGTTGTTACGCCGCCTCGTCGAACTGCGAGTTGTACAGGTCGGCGTAGAAGCCGCCTTGGGCGAGCAACTCGTCGTGCGTGCCCTTCTCGACGATGTCGCCGTCGCGAATTACCAAGATCACGTCGGCGTTGCGGATCGTGGACAGGCGGTGCGCGATGACAAAGCTTGTACGGCCCTGCATCAGCGCATCCATGGCGCGCTGAATGAGTTCCTCGGTGCGGGTATCGACGTTGGAGGTCGCCTCGTCCAGAATCAGCGCCGGGCGGTCGGCCAAAATGGCACGGGCGATGGTCACGAGCTGGCGCTGACCCTGCGACAGGTTAGTGCCCTCCTCGTTGATCATAAAGTCGTAACCGCCGGCGAGCGTATGGATAAAGTGATCGCAGCGTGCGGCGCGCGCGGCGGCCTCGACCTCGGCATCGCTTGCATCGGGGCGTCCGTAGCGGATGTTCTCGCGGATCGTGCCGTTAAACAGCCAGGTATCCTGCAGCACCATGGCAAACTCGCCGCGAAGTGCCGCGCGGTCCCAGTCGCGCACGTCGATGCCCTCGACGCGCAGCGAGCCGCCGTCCACATCGTAGAAGCGCTGCAGCAGCTTAATGAGCGTGGTCTTGCCGGCGCCGGTGGGGCCGACGATGGCGATGGTCTGGCCGGGCTGCGCCTCGCAGCTAAAGTCGTGGATGATGGTCTTGTCGGGCGTATAGCCAAACTTGACGTGGTCAAACTCCACGTGGCCGGGGCGCTTCTCGGGAATCTGCGCGTCGGCCTTCTGCTCCTCCTCGGGTGCGGCCAGGAACTCAAAGACGCGCTCGGTTGCGGCGGCCATCGACTGCATCGTGTTGCTCACGTTGCCCAGCTGCTGCACCGGCTGCGTAAAGTTGCGCACGTACTGGATAAAGCTCTGGATGTCGCCGGGCGTGGCGTTGCCGGTCAGCGCGAGCTGCGCGCCCACTACGACAACGCCCACGTAACCCATGTTGCCCACCAGGCTCATAAGCGGCATCATCAGGCCCGACAGGAACTGCGAGCGCCAGCCACTAATAAACAGGCGGTCGTTTTGACGGTCGAACTCCTCGATCGAAGCCTCGGCGCGGTCGAACACCTGAATGACGTTCTGGCCGGCAAAATCCTCCTCGATAATGCCGTTGACGGTACCCAGGACCTGCTGCTGCTCGCGGAAGTACGGCTGCGAGAAGTGAATCATCACCATCAAGATAATCGCGGCGGCCGGCAGCGTGAGCACGGTGACGCCGGTGAGCGGCAGGCTGATCGAAAGCATCATGACGAGCACGCCGATAATCTGCGTGACGGACGTAATAAGCTGCGTTACGCTCTGGTTGAGCGACTGGCCCAGCGTATCGACGTCGTTGGTGATGCGGCTGAGCACATCGCCCTTGCTGTGACCGTTAAAGTAGCTCATCGGCACGACGGCGATCTTGGCGGCGATCTCCTTGCGCATGCGGTAGCAGATCTTTTGCGTGACACCGGTCATGAGCCAGCCCTGGATCAGGCTGCAGGCAGAGCTCGCCAGATACAGGCAGAGCAAAAAGCCGAGCGTCTTTGCGATCCAGTTAAAGTCGACATCGCCGGTGCCGTTGACCTTGGCAACCAGGCCCTCGAACAGCTTGGTCGTAACCTGACCGAGCACCTTGGGTCCCACAATATTAAAGATGACCGAGCACACGGCAAAGGCGACGGCGGCAAACACGGCAATCTTGTGCTGGCCGATATAGCCGAGCAGCTGCCTCATGGTGCCC
>USPT01000099.1 GCA_900556705.1 uncultured Collinsella sp. | reverse complement strand
GGGTGGATGCTCTGGATGTTGGTGAAGTAGACGCGCTGCACGACGCCCTCGATACGATCGAGTACGGTGTCGAGCGAGCAGCTCATCAGGTCCAGATCCTCGCGCTCAAGCGGGGTGATAAAGGCCGTGAGCAGGGCGTCCTCAAGCTCATGGTGCTTCTTGTCGGCCGCATGCTCGATCGCGTGCATCTTGTTGAGCATATCGTGAATCTTTGCGGGGTCGAAGTTCTCGAAAATCTTGGTGAGCAGCTCGGCGGCCTGGACGGCAAGGTCGGCGCAGGCGACGTAGTTGTCGAAGTAGAACGAATCGGGTTTCTTTGCCATGAGTGGGTCCTTTCGAGGCGAAGACGGGTGGGCGAAGTATTACGGTCCGGATGGACGCTCGGTTTGACTAGATGAACATCATGAACAGCTTGGCCATGACAAAGCTGATGAGTCCGCAGGCGGGGAAGGTAAAGAACCAGGTGAACATCATGTCCTTGACCACGCCAAAGTTGATGGCCGAAAGGCGCTTGACGGCACCGACGCCCATGATGGCGCAGGTCTTGATGTGGGTGGAGGACACGGGGATGCCGGTAAGGGTGGCAAGCAGCAGGTTTGCGGCGCCTGCGAGGTCGGCGGAGAAGCCCTGGTACTTTTCGAGCTTGACCATGCTCTGGCCGACGGACTTGATGATGCGCTCGCCGCCCACGCTGGTGCCGATACCCATAGTGGCCGAGCACAGCAGCATAATCCAGATGGGGATGCCTGCATCGCCGACGCTCGTTTGGCCGCTGGCAAAGGCCACACCTAAAAAGAGCACGCCGATGAACTTCTGTCCATCCTGCGCGCCGTGCATAAAGCTCATGGCCGCAGCGCTCGCGATCTGAGCGTATTTAAAGAAGACATTGGCACGTCGCCTGTTGGCGGCGGCGAAAAGAATCGAGACGAGCTTGCACAGGACCCAGCCCATGACAAAGCCCAAGCCGATGGAGAGCGCCAGGCCGTAGATAACCTTCATCCACTCGTGGACGTTGACGCTGCTCGCGCCGCCGAGGGCGATAGCGGCACCGGTCAGGCCGGCGATGAGGCTGTGGCTTTGCGAAGTGGGGATGCCAAAACGCGACGCTGTGGCGCCGTAGACGACGATGGAGAACAGCGCCGCGCATAGGCAGGCGAGCGCCATGGTGCTGTTTCCGCCAAAGTCGACGATATGTGAGATGGTGTTGGCGACGCTCGCGTTAAAGTGCGTCATGATGAGCACGCCGAGGAAGTTGAATGCGGCGCTCATGAGAATGGCGGCGCGGGCGGGCATGCAACGCGTAGTGACGCAGGTCGCGATGGCGTTGGGCGCGTCGGTCCATCCATTGACGAAGATGGCGCCCAACGCGAGGATCACGGTGACGGCAAGGACTGGGTTCGACACAATTTGGCCGAGGAAGGTTGAGAACGTTACGTCCATATATGGGCTTTCTCGAAGTTTGCAGACACGTTACAAAAACATGATAAATCGTATCACCTCCTGCGGGTCTCTTTACCGAGTTCTGATGGGAGAAGTGAACTTTTTGGCACTAAAATTGAATATTAGCCCTGTTGACCGCGGGTGTTCTTTTTGCTAACACGCCATGCGGACACGTGCGATTACTACGACACTCCAAAACCACAGTCTGTTCGCTTTACAACATGCAAACATGCGTTCGATAATAGGAGGCATGGAATATCGACAGACAGACGGCAAAACTCGGCGCGTGCACAAGCAGTATGTGGACGTCGTGGCCCGCATCCTCGCGGGCGGACAGGTCGTGCCGGTCACCGTCTGCTGGGTCGACGGCCGTTGTTTTACGATCGACGAAATTATCTCGACCACCGGGTTTGGCCTGATGGTCCACGGCATCCGTACGGCAACATATAAGGTGCGTTTTGGCGGGCACGCGACCGAGTTGTATCTGGAGGACCAGACGCGCGAGCGGGCGGACGGCTCGCAGGCACACGTGATGCGTTGGTGGGTCTGGGCCTTTGATCGCACGCTCGAGGGCGAGCGCCGTAGGTAAGGACGTACGGCATTCGGGTACAATGACAGGAATCTTGTCAGCTACTGCGCTGTCGCGGCGCTTTTGAAAGGACGAAATTATGAACGATATTCAGGGCTATCAGAACGGCCCCATCGAAACCGGCGCAAGCCGTGCCAAGGAGATGTCGCCGCGTGCGTATAATCTTGCCATGTCTGCCCTCATCTTCTTGGGCTTTTGTGCCATGGGCGCTGGTGCTTACTTTACGAGCACCATGGCGTTTGCCCGCATGATGATGAGCGGCGCCGCCCTGCCACTGGTCTTTGGCTCGTTTATTTTGACCATCGTCGGCATGGTCATGATGTCGGCCGCCGCCAGTAAGCAGTCCGTGGGCCTGTCCCTTGTGGGCTACGTAATCTTTGCGAGCACCTTTGGCCTGACCGCGTCGTTTGGCCTTGCCAACTACGACCTGCCCACCATCAACACTGCCTTTATCGCCACGGCCGCCATCACCTTTGTCTTTGGCGCCTTGGGCGTGACGTTCCCCAAGTTTTTCCAGCGCGTATATGGCATCGGTTTTGGCATTCTGCTCGCCACTATTCTGGTTGAGATCGTGCTGATGTTCATGGGCGTCTCGCAGACCATCACCGATCTGATCGTAATCGTGGTGTTCGCCGGCTTTATTGGCTACGACACCTATGTTGCCACGACGGTGCCGCCTACGCTGCCCAACGCCGTGCTCATGGCGTCCAATCTGTTCGTGGACATTATCAACGTGTTCCTGCGCATCCTGAACATCCTTGGCCGTCGCGACTAGTGGCGAATTGCGGCGGTGCTTGCCGTGCGTGTAAATCGATGCGAAAGGCGGTCCTTCGGGGCCGTCTTTTTTGTACTCGGCGGGGTATCATGGATGGGAAAAGCCGATAGCGGCAGAGACCGAGAAAGGTGACCACTTATGGCAGACGTCGACAACAGGAACCGTAACCGCAGGTCCAACCGAGCGGGTCAGCCCAATCCCAAGCGCGAGGCCCGTGCCAAGGCCGCCGAGCGTCACGTGGCAACTGTGTCCGAAGCGTGCGCCAAGGATATCGAGCGTTCGCTTGCCGGCGTGTGCGAGTTCGATGGTATGCCTGCCGGTTTTGTCGCGGCGATGAAGGCCAAGGTTCAGAGTGCTGTGGCCGCCGAAGAACAGGTTGCCGAGGACGTCGAGGGCGCGGAGGCTGCCGAGACCGAGACGGCGCCCGAGACCGAGGCAGCGCCTGAGCCTGCCGAGGAAATCGCCGAAGCTGAGTCCGCGCCTGCTGAGGAGCCCGCTCCGGTTCTGCCTGAGGTCACCGTGCTCGATGCCTCCGCCACGCAGGCCATCCTGGACAACGGTCGTGGCTATGCGCAGTTCTGCGACATGGCCGTGCTCGCCTTTGCCTCGTTCACCAACCCGGGCGGTGGCTACATCCAGGGCTATCTGGGCCAGGAGGCCACGCTGTGCGCCGATTCGTATCTGTACAACGTTCTCGATAAGCAGCGCAAATGGTACGGCGAGAACCGTCGCCGCAACATCAACTGCGAGCTTTACCGCAACCGTGCGCTGGTGGTGCCTGCGGTGCGCTTCGACCGCAACCACGTGCATGCATACGCCGACGTGATCGTGGCCGCCGCGCCCAACGTTAAGCGCGCCCGCCAGGAGTATCGCGTGAGCGACGATGCTCTGCTGGACGCCCTGCGCGACCGCATTCGCTTTGTGCTTGCCATCTGCGACGAGCTAGGTCGCGAGAAGCTCGTGCTGGGCGCTTGGGGCTGCGACAACAACGGCTTTGACGCAGAGGCCGTGGCCGAGCTCTTCCGCAAGGAGCTCGCGTCGGGCGACTTTAAGGTCAAGCAAGTCTTCTTTGCCGTGCCTTCTACGCGCTGGGATGAGGATTTTGCCAAGTTCGAGCACGTGCTGGCAAACTTCCCCGAGCGCAACGAGGAGTCCTATGCCCAGGTTGCCGCTCGCGCTGCGGCAGCTCGCGCCGCCGAGCAGACCCAGGCTGCTACCGAGGATGATGAGGACGAGGACGATTGGCGCAAGTACCTGTAATCGGTACGTGCTGACAGATAGGTCGAGCCGGCGGGAGAGGCTGCTTCCGTCGGCTTTTTACTGAGCGAGGGGCTTACGATGAAAAACGTTCTATGCTTTGGCGACAGCAACACCTATGGTTACGATCCGACGGGCATGCGCGACGGCACCGCGGTGCGCTATGCGCAGGATGTGCGCTGGTGCGG
>USPT01000098.1 GCA_900556705.1 uncultured Collinsella sp. | reverse complement strand
GCCACCCAGCCCGCACGCACGGCAGGAGCGGCAGCAAGGCTCGTTGCGGTGGGATAGCAACCGGCGCAGGCGACCAGCACGGGTTTGCCGTCGGCATGGCTGGAAGCAGCGGTCTCTAAGTCCTGGCAGAACAGCTCGGGGAGGCCGAAAGCACGCGTCTTGAGCAGCTCGGGGCTCGTATGCGCGGCGGCATACCACGCCTCGAACACGGCCGGATCGCTCAGACGGTAATCGGCCGAAAGATCAAAGCAGGAGACGCCCGATGCAAGCAGCGCGGGCACCTGTGCCATGGCAGCCGTGTGCGGCACGGCAAGAAAAACCGCATCGCAGCTCTTGAGCTCGGGGGCGTCATGCGTGGTGAAAACCAGATCGCTCACGCCAGCAAAGCTCGGATACACCGCGGACAGCGGCTGGCCGGCATCGGCGTTGGACGTAATGGCAACAAGTTCAAACTCGGGATGGCCGAGCACGAGGCGAATGAGCTCGGCTCCGGCATATCCAGCCGCGCCGACGATTCCAACCTTCAAAGACATATCAGACTCCTTGTCTGCGATTTATGCACCGATGCGCATTTCGCAGCGGTCGTTATGAAGTGGGTTGAAACTTTAGCACCAAAAGATGCATGAACACGTAAATGGCTTGCATATTCATGCATTGAAACATTCCCGACACATTCGCTTGAAGGAATTGACAAATGGAGCGGGCCCCGTATTGACCGGCGCTCCTAACGGCGCCGGGCAATACGGGGCCCGCCCATGCGAAAACCAAGTTGTTAGGATGAGCCAGCTGGCTAGAGCTCGACCGGCACCCATTCGTCGTGATTGCAGATAAAAGCCTCGGGATCCTCGACGCTAAAGAAGACGAGCGTGGGGTCGTTAGGCCCCTCATAGTGCTCGCCCAGGTGCTCTAGATGCTTCCACCCGGCTTCGCGCATTTCGTCTAAAGCCCGGTCATCCAAGCCGGCACGCCCGCGCAAGATGAGCCAGCCATGGCCCGGCCACCAACTCGTGGCCTCAAAGCGCTGGTTTTGCAGCAGCTCTTGCCACACATCTTTGGTGCGCGCTGTTACAAACCACAGCTTGCCATCCTGGATCTGCGCAAACGAAAACGGACGCACATGAGGCTGTCCGTCAACGCTCGTCGCCAAATACCATGCCGGCACCGACGTCAGATACTCCAACACCGTATTCAATCCGTCCACGTTTCCTCCTGTACTAGCTAGTTTGGGAGCCCGGTTTGTGCGAGCTAGAGCTCCAGGCGCTCCTCGCTGCCGTCGATATCACAGAAGCGCGCGGCAATGTTGCGGACCGAAAAGAAAGCAAGGCGGCCGTCGTTGGCACTCTCGTGTTCCTCGCCAATGCCCACCATGTGCTTAAAACCCGCTTGACGCACCTTGTCGCTCGCAACTGCGTCGTCCTCAAGTGCGGCTTCGCCGGTCAATACGATCCAACATTCCCCCGGCTTCCAGCCCGAGAGCTCAAACTTGGGATTCGCGCTCAGCTCCGCCCACACATCTTTGTCGCGCGACGTACAAAACCACAGTTTACCGTCATCGACCATGGCAAACGAAAACGGCCTCACGCGAGGCTGATGCCCGTCGGTTACATCGGTCGTGGCCAGATACCACGCCGGAATGCGCCTGAGATACGAACAGGCGAGCTCAAGCTGAGCCGTGCGGTCGTTGTCGGTCATAGGGACCCCTTTCTTGCGCTCGAATCGCGCCTAAACAAGTTGAAGGTTGATGACGATGACGCAGATGAGCAGCAACGCCGTCACCACCGCCGCCAACGCATCGCCGCGGCCAAACGTAAGTGCATGCAGACGCGTGCGTCCCTTTTCGCCGTGATAGCAACGCGCATCCATGGCGGCCGAAAGCGTCTCGGCATGACGGAACACGCCCGTGAACAGCGGAATGGCCACACTGCCGAGCATACGCACGCCGCCGAGCGGGCCTCCCGTCACGCGCGCACCGCGGCTCGCCTGCGCATCGGCCGTCTGCTTCATCTCGGTAGCGAACTGCGGCATAAAGCGCAACGCGATACCCATGATCATGCCGAGCTCATGCGCCGGAAGCCCCACGCGCGCAAACGGTGCGAGCAGACGCTCAAAGCCCGCGGTGAGGTCGAGCGTGGGGGTGGTGAGCGTAATGGCGCTCATGCCGGCCATCATCAGAGTCAGGCGGCACGCCATAAACGCCGCAGAACGCAGCGAGCCCTCGCTTATCTGCAGAAAGCCGAGCTGCCACAAGATGCGCCCACTCTGATCGGTAAACAAGTTGAGCACCGCGACCACGACGACGATTGCCAGCAGCGGCGCCATCGATGATAGGACCCGGCGCAACGGCACCCGGGACACGGTATAGATCAGGACAACGAAGATTGCGACCGGGACCAGTCCGCGGAAGCTGCTGACTGTGAGCGTCGTGATCAGAAACACAAAGCCCAAGAGCAACTTAGTTCGCGGGTCCAGGCGGTGGATCGCACTATCGCCGGGATAGTAGCTGCCAAACGAAAACGCCTCCATTAGCAGCCCTCCTCTCGCGCGACCGTCTTGGATTTAGCAATGTCCGCGACGTTAGAAGGACCGCCCGAGCGACCGATTAGCAGGTCCACCAACTCGTCTGCCAGCGACTCAACCGTATAAAGGCCGTCAAAGCGCAGCGGCACGCCTGCCTTCGCAAGCGCCAGCGCCATGCGCTGGGCAGCGGGAACACCCAAGCCGATTGATTTAAGCTCATCCGCATGCGCAAACACCTGAGCGGGGGTTCCCTCGGCAAACACCGCACCTTCGTTCATTACGACGATACGGTCGCAGCAATTGGCCAGGTCATCCATGCTGTGCGAAACCATGACAACGGTCAGGCCCTCGCGATGGAGTCGATCGATGAGCTCCAGGAAATCACTGCGCGCCGCCGGATCGAGCCCCGCCATGGGTTCATCGAGCACCAGGACTTCGGGCTCCATGGCGAGCACGCCGGCGAATGCCACACGCCGTTGCTGACCGCCCGAAAGCTCAAAGGGACTCTTGTCGCCGACCGTGGAAAGGTCGAGGCCCACGCGCGAGAGCGATGACTCGACACGACGGTCGACTTCATCTTGCGGCAAGCCAAGGTTATGCGGACCAAACGCCACGTCCTGCGCCACGGTTTCGGCAAACAGCTGACGCTCAGGATATTGAAACACCACGCCGACCTTGGCCTTAACCGCGGCGGCGTCTTTCTTGTTTGACAGATCGAGCCCCAGCGCGCGAACGGATCCCTCCTGGGGGCGAATCAAACCGTTGAGATGCTGGACCAGCGTCGACTTACCCGAACCGGTATGACCTGCCAAGCCCAGGAATTCGCCGCGACGCACCGTCAGCGATACATCGCGCAGTGCCCACGGGCTGCTGGGGTCGTTTCCCCAGAGAGCCTGTTTGCTCGATTTGCCCGCGACAGCCGAGTGCCTGTGCCAGCGACGACGCTCGCGGGCGCTCAGCGAATAGCTATACGAAACATGGGATAGTTCGATGACGGGCTCTGGTACGTTATCTTCGTTGTCTGCCGAAACTGTACCGCCAACGATTTCCGATTGGGGTGCGGAAGGCTGCCCCGCGATGCCCGCTTCACTTCGCTCGGCATAAGCCTGCACAATCTCAGCGACCATATCCGCCTCACGCACCTGCGCGCAAACGGGTACGCCCTTCTCACGAAGTGCCCTACCTAGACAGCACGACGCCGGCATATCCAAGTTGAGCTGCACAAGTTCGTCTGCCCGCGTCAAGATTTCCTCGGGCGTACCGAGCATGGCAACGCGCCCTGTCTGAAACACGGCGACACGATCGGCCTCGGCGGCTTCTTCCATAAAGTGCGTAATCATCACGATGGTCATACCGCGAGCGTGCAACGCGCGGCAAGCCTTCATGAGGCCCTTACGTCCACGCGGATCGAGCATCGAGGAAGCCTCGTCCAAAATGAGAACGTGCGGTTCCATGGCAAGCACGCCGGCAAGCGCCACGCGTTGCTTTTGGCCACCCGAAAGCGCATGGGTCTCGTGGCGCTCAAAGCCCACCAGGCCCACGCCCTTCAGTGCCTCGCGTACGCGCTGCGCAATTTGCGCCGATGGCACGCCAAGGTTTTCGGGACCGAACGCAACGTCATCTTCGACAAGCGTTGCCACCAGCTGATCATCGGGATTCTGGAACACCATGCCCGCGGTCGAACGAATGTCGTAGACCAGCTCGGGGTCGGACGCATCCATGCCGTTGATGCGTACCGTGCCCGCATCGGGCTGCAACAGTGCATTCAGATGCTTGGCAAACGTCGACT
>USPT01000097.1 GCA_900556705.1 uncultured Collinsella sp. | reverse complement strand
TGCTCAAGGGCATGGGCGCTACGATCGATGTTCTCGACGAGCACACGCTCGAGATCGATACCTCCCAGGTCGATTCTTGGGAGGCCCCCTACGAGCTCGTCGCTAAGATGCGTGCTTCCACCGCCGTCATGGGCCCCCTGCTGGGTCGTTTCCATCGCGCCAAGATCGCCATGCCGGGCGGCTGCAACCTGGGTGCTCGCAAGATCGATATGCATATCTTGGGTCTCGAGGCTCTGGGCGTCGAGTTCGACACCGCCCACGGCTACATCAACGCCAGTGCTCCCCAGGGTCTGCACGGCACCACCGTCACGCTCGAATTCGCGAGCGTGGGCGCCACCGAGAACCTCATCATGGCTGCCGTGCGCGCACAGGGCACCACGGTTATCGACAACGCTGCCCGCGAGCCCGAGATCGTCGACCTTGCCAACATGCTCAACGAGATGGGTGCCAAGATCGTCGGCGCAGGCACGCCCGTCGTGACCATCGAGGGCGTGGAGGAGCTGCATCCCGTTACCCATTGCGTGGTGGGTGACCGCATCGAGGCCGGCACCTTTATCGTCGCCGGCGCCCTCATGGCCGATGAGCGCGGCGTCGATGTTACGGGCTTCTGCCCCATCCACCTGGGAATGGTGCTCAAAAAGATGGAACTTATGGGCATCGAGTGCGAGCGTATCGAGAACGGCGCCCACGTCAATCGCGTCGAGCGCATCAGGCCGGTCGATATCCAGACGCTTCCGTTCCCGGGTTTCCCGACTGATATGCAGGCGCAGATCATGGTGCTTTCGGCCCTTGCCGACGGAAGCTCCGTAATTACCGAGAACATCTTCGAGAACCGCTTCATGTTCGCCTCCGAGCTCGTGCGTATGGGTGCCGATATTCGTATCGAGAGCCATCACGCCATGATTCACGGCGTCAAGGGCTTCTCGGGCGCACAGGTCACCTCACCCGACCTGCGTGGCGGCGCGGCGCTTGTGGTTGCCGGTCTTATCGCCGATGGCGTTACCGAGGTCTCGGCCATCCATCACATCAAACGTGGCTACGAGCAGTTTGTCGAAAAGCTGCAGGCGCTTGGCGCGCATGTCGAACATGCCACCGTTCCCGATCCCGTCATCTACTAATGCAGGTTGCCTATGTTTAACAAGAAACCCCTAGCGGATAACACCCGAAGACCCTCGACTGGTGCGCAGGCCAAGATCTACAGCCGCGACAATGTCGCACGCTATTCCGAGCGCGCCCGTCAGCGCCGTCGCGGCCGCACGGTTCGCCGCGTAGCTCTCATCGCCGTACTCGGCGTGCTGCTGAGCGCCACGACTGCTGCGGGTCTGTGGTTTGCCACTATCATGGGCAAGCTTGGCGACTCCAATGTCATTACCAACAACCTGCGCCAGATTCTGGTCGATACCAATGAGGCAAAAGATCCGTTCTACGTGTTGCTTCTTGGTACCGACGGTCGTCCGGGCGAGGATACGTATCGTGCCGACTCGATTATCCTGGCACGCATCGACCCCACGCAAAAGCAGGCGACGCTCATTTCCGTTCCGCGCGACACCAAGGTCGTGTACAAGGGCGAGACCATGAAGATCAACGCCTGCCACACCGTTGGCGGCGCCGAGGCCATGGTCCAGGCGGTCAACGAGCTGTGCGGCGTGCAGATTTCTCACTATGCCGAGGTCAGCTTTGACGGCATGCAGTCGCTTATTGATTCGGTTGGCGGTATCGACATCAACGCGACCGACGACGTCGACGATCCCGAGCACCTGGATATTAAGATTACCGCTGGTCAGCAGCATATGGACGGCGCTACTGCCCTTACCTATGCCCGCTGCCGCTACACCTATGCCGACGGCGACTACACGCGCATGCGCCATCAGCGTCAGGTGCTTGGCGCCCTTGCCAACCAGATTCTCAATAACTTCGATGCCACGAAGATTTTTGGCCTGGTTAATTCGCTGTCCGATATGCTCGTAACCGATATGAGCGTTCAGGATATCGTCTCCACGGTTAATGCCATGCGCGGCATGGATGTCGAGGGCATCTACTCGGCCAACCTGCCTTCGTATGCTGACGACAGCACTATGATCGACGGCGTGAGCTATGTCTTTGTCTACGAAGACGAGCTTAAGGAAATGATGGCCCGCGTCGACGCCGGTGAGGATCCCAAGGGCCCCAACACCATGGGCCTTTCAGACGGCTCCAGCTCCACGATCGGTGACCTCAACAACAATACGTCCGAGGACTACGCATATGGCACCGCGACCTCGTCGGGTGGCTCGGACGATTCCGACGATTCGAGCGACGGCTCCGATTACTACGAAGAGCCCACCGGTGACGGCAACGGCTACGAAGCCAACTACTAGGGTTACGCGGGCTTACCAGCCCGCGTAACGGCTCGACGCTGCGCGCCGCCCAGAACGACAATTTGTCATTCAAAAGGCAGGGCATGACCAGAAGGTCAATGCCCTGCCTTTTTCATGCCAACTTGTTCGCCCTGGACGTCGCTCGCTGACGTTGGCTCAACCAGCGATGTTGTCACTTGCAGTTGGGTGGTCAACGGGGACGCTCTTTCGGTACTTGGGGACGTTCCTTATGTGCCGGCAGTTTGGGACACTCCTTGCGTCAAGAGGCTGGCGCCCGTCAACCTGTTCTCATTGCAGCAAAAATCGCCCCGTTCTCTGTTGAGGACGGGGCGATTCGTCTTTTGGGCTTATGCAGCCAGTCTTATGCGAAACGGGCGACGAGCTCCTGCAGGACGTCGGTCATCTTGACGAGCGAGCTGACCGGGACAAACTCGTTGACGCCGTGGTAACAGTAGCCGCCTGTCGAGAGGTTGGGGCAGGGCAGGCCGCGGAACGACAGCTGTGCGCCGTCGGTGCCGCCGCGAATCGGCAGTACTTGGGGCTCAACGCCGCAGGCAAGGTAGGCTTCCTTGGCAACATCAATAAGCTCGGGATAGTCACGAACGATCTCGGCCATATTTCGATACTGCTGCTTAATCTCGACCGTCACGCGCTCCTCACCCAGACGCTGGTTGAGCATCGAGGCGGCGGCATCAATAAGGTCGAGTTTCTGCTGGAACTTGGCGGCGTCATGGTCGCGGACGATATAGCGCGCTGTGGCGTGATCGACGGTCGCAGATACACCCTCAAGGTGATAAAAGCCCTCGTAGCCTTCCGTATACTCCGGGCGCTGCACGTAGGGGAGCAACGCGTTGAAGTCGCAGAACAGATTGCCTGCGTTGACCATACGGCCCTTGGCGTCGCCCGGGTGGATGGACTGGCCCTCAAAGCGGACGGTCGCCTCGGCGGCGTTAAAACACTCCCACTCCAGCTCGCCGATGGGGCCGCCGTCGACCGTGTAGGCGTACTTGCAGCCAAAGGTATCGATATCCAACAGCTCGGCTCCGTGGCCGATCTCCTCGTCAGGGCAGAAGCAAATGCCGAGTGCGGGATGGGGCAGAGAGGGGTCCTGAGCGATACGCGCGACAAGCGACATAATCTCGGCGACGCCTGCCTTGTCGTCCGCGCCCAGCAGCGTGGTGCCATCGCTGCAGACCAGGTCCTCACCCGCGAGGTCAGTCAGGGCGGGAAGCTTGGCGGTACCCATGGCAACGGGCTTACCGTCAACCGTGCCGCAGACCAGGTCGCCGCCTTCGTAGTGTACGATATGCGGCTTCACGCCGGCGCCCGGTGCAACTTCGGTGGTGTCGAGATGAGCGATCAGGCCCAGGGCGGGCTTGTCCTCAGCGCCCGCACTTGCGGGGATATGCGCGCAGACATAGGCGTGCTCGGTCACGTAGGCATCTTCCGCACCAAGCTCGCGCAGCTCTTCAGCCAGCACGTTGGCAAGGTCAAACTGAACGGCGCTCGAGGGTACCTGGTCGCAGTTTGCATCCTCGGACTGCGTGTTGATCTGGACGTAGCGCAAAAAGCGCTCGAGGACATCGGGGCTCGTGGTGGTGTTTTCCATAAAGACCGCTCCAATCTTGGTCGTCGTGTGCAACAAGAACTCTAGCACGGTATGCCACGGCATACCACGACGCTTGGATGGGGTAGAATCAGCCATTGAATGCAGAAGGGACGGAAGATCATGGATACGACAAATAGCTCGCGCGAACTACATCTGACGGTGGCGAACGAAGACTACTTGGAGTGCATGGTTCGCATTGAAAGCGAAGAGGGGGAAACCAACGGCGTGCGATCGGTCGACATCGCGCAGCGCCTTGGCGTCTCCAAGGCATCGGTCAATAAAGCGGTTTCGGCGCTCAAGGCATCCGAGCTTGTCGAGCAATCGCACTACGGCAAGGTAATCCTGACCGATCGCGGCCGCGAGGTTGGCACGGCTATCTGGTACCGTCATCGCCTCATCCGCACGTTTTTGGTTCAGGAGCTCGGTGTCGAATTTGAGCGAGCCGATTCCGA
>USPT01000096.1 GCA_900556705.1 uncultured Collinsella sp. | reverse complement strand
TTGCTCCTTCTGCTTGTAATAATCATCCAACCCGTGTGATGGTGTTGGATACGCCTGAGCTTCTGGAGAAGGCTGCTGCTTGTCAGCCCCGGTTTGCTCGTGATGGGTCTATCTTTGGGGCTCCGCTTGTCTTCCTTATTTGCAGCGTTACCGATGACGCTTGGGTGCGCCCGTATGACCAGATGAATTCCAGCGAAATCGATACGTCCATCGTGTGTGATCAGATGATGATGGAGGCCACCGAGCAGGGCCTGGGAACGTGCTGGGTGTGCCATTTCAAGCCTGAGGTGGCACAGGAGCAGTTCAATCTGTCCAAGGGCGTCTATCCCTATCACATGCTCGTCTGTGGCTATCCCGCCGACCACATCGCCGATCCCGAGCATCGCGAGGCACGCACCATTCCCCTCTCCGACTTCCTCCTCAAGTAGATTTTTGGGACATGCCTTAAAACCTACCCTTGACCGCTCACCCGTTCGCCGAGTTCTGCGCCACCATGTGCAGGGCTCGGTTTTTTATGTTGCGCGCCCTTGCACAGTCATAAAAAAGGACCCGCAAGCTGCGGGTCCTTTCGAGGCACTAAATTGTAGGCCGAATGTTAGTCCAGGTCGTCGGCAGCGAAGTTGTCGATCGGGGCGAAGGGATCGGCCACGGGGACAACCGGGTCAGCGACGGGCAGCGGCTCGGCGGGAACAGTCACCGCAGGAGAAGCGGCAGAACCGACCGGCGTAGAGGCCATCAGATCGGCCGGGAAGGAGTTCTGGGCATCGTCCATAAAGTGCTGGATGAGCTTGAGATACTCGGCCTTGAACTCCTCACGGGAAGCTTTGAGACGATCGATCTCCTCGAGCTCGGCCTGCTTTTCGGTCAGAGCCTGGCGGATAACCTCGCGGGCCTTGGCGTCAGCCTCGTTGCGGATACGCTCAGCGTTCTCGTTGGCATCGTTGACGATGGTCTCAGCGGTCTGCTGGGCAGCGATCAGGGCGGCGGAAATCTGGCGCTCCTGAGCGGAGAAGTCAGGGGCGGGAGCAGCCACGGGGGCGGCAGGAACGGCCTGGTCGGCGGTATCCTGAGCCTGGGCAAGCTGAGCCTGTGCATCGGCAAGCTGCTGCTCGGTAGCAGTCAGACGACCCTTAAGGTCGACGATCTTAGCGAGCATAGCGTCAACCTCGGAGGACAGCGTCTCCAAGAAGACGTCGACCTCGGCAGGATCGTAGCCACGCTTGGCCTCAGAGAAAGTCTGAGCCTGGATGTCTGCAGGGGTAATAGCCATAACAAGTCTCCTTTTTCATCGCCTCGGCGCTACACGCCCGACGTAAGTTACTAAGTCAGTTCTACACGAGTATACCTATAAGAAGCTGCAGAACCAGCCTCTGCACCAACTGCAACGCAATAATCGCAACGACCGGCGAAAAATCGATACCGCCCATCGGCGGGATGAAACGACGGAACAGGTTGAGCCACGGACCGCACACGCTATCAAGCACCGCGGCAATATCCTGAAGCAAACCACCCTGCTTCATGGGAATCCACGTCATAAAGCAGTAGACGACAATGAGCGTGGAATAGAAGTTGAACAGCGTGTTGACCAGCTGGACGATAGTGTAGATGTTGATGGGAATCTCCTCGTCTTGTCTTTACTTAAGGTAGCCGTCGGCACGAAGCTTCTTGAGATCGGAATCTTTGACCTCGCAACCGGCGGGCAGCACCATGAACACGCGGTCGCCCACCTCCTTGACCGTGGCACCCAGACCGCAGGCAAAGCCGTAAGAGAAGTCCAAGACGCGCTTGGCAACTTCGGTGCGTACGCCCACAAAAATCAGTGCGACAGGCTGCTTGGTGCGAACGCGGCGCACCACGGTCTCCACGTCGTCATAGCTCTCGGGGCGCAGGACATAGGCCGGCAGCTGCGGCGTGGCGTTGATGATATTGCTCGCATAGGCCGAGGCATCGCTCGGTGCAGGCGCGGGTGCAGCGGCGGCACGGGCGCGGGTATTCTCGGCGTAGCTCGACGGCGTGTCATAGGCACCAGGACGATAACCGCTCGCAACACTGTCCTGCGAGCGCGAAGGCGGGTTATACGTCGTGGCATGGCGGGAGTCATCGCCGACCAGCTGACCGGAGCGCGTATACACGGCAACCGACTCAGCTTCACCGCGGCGCGTCTGGCCAAGCAGACCGTTGCTCGGCTCGTCTTGGGTGTAGAAGCCCTCGCCCGAAGCACCACTGTAGCCGTTGTTCTGATAGCCATCGTCGTAGCCGTCATCGTAGCCGTAGTCGTCGTCCTGGCCATAACCCTGGTCGTAACCCTGCTGGCCGCCCAGGTGCATCTTATTTTTAATCTCGTCAAGGAAGCCCATGGTTGTGTCCTCTCGCGGTTTAGTGCAGGCGCCCCGATAATCAGTGCGCACTTCAGAGCCTTATTTTACTGCAAACTCCGGGCTAAATACTACCCTGCCCAGGCGAACGAGCGTAGAGCCCTCCTCAAGGGCAGACTCAAAGTCCTCGCTCATACCGCAGGAAAGCTCAGGCAGGTTCAAATCGGGATGCGCCGCCTCCAGCTCATCCCTCAGCTCACGAAGCCCCGCAAAGGTGCGGCGTGCCACATCCTTATTCCCCCGGGGCGCCATAGTCATAAGCCCCTGTACGCAAATTCCCTCAAGTTCTGCAAGCTCACCCGCGGCGGCGCGAATCTCATCGGGTGAAAAGCCTCCCTTCGACTCCTCACCACTCACATTGACCTCAATGAGCACACGCTGGGGGCCGACGAGCTCGCCTGCCTCAATCTTGCGAACAGCACGGCTCGAGATCGCCTGCGCCAGATGCAGCGAACCCACCGAGTGAATCAGCTCGGCTGAGCCCAGCACCGCATTGATCTTATTGGTCTGCAGGTTGCCGATCATATCGAAGCGCACCTCGGGCAGCTCCGGATGCTCCGCCAGACCCGTGAGCTTGCGAACCAGCTCCTGCGGGCGGTTCTCGGCAAAATGGCGATACCCCGCCTGGATGGCGGCAACGGTCTCATCGACACCAACGGTCTTGGACACGGCAATGAGGCTCGCGGCGTCGTGGGGACGGCCCGCGCGATCGAGCGCCGCATAAAAACGTTCCAGAATCTGCTCGCGGCGAGCGCACATCAAGTCCAAATAGTTATCCATTGCCAATCGCCTCCGCTGACAGCCAAACAAGTAGTCCCATGCTAACGCAAGAGCGCGGCCCCGCATGTGCAAGGCCGCGCTCACTTAGGTATTTACAATCTTTCGACGAACGGGGTTACTTACTCCTCGTCGTCCTCGCCATCGTCCTCATCCTCAAGATGATCGAGCAGGTAGCGAAGACCCTCGCTGACCTCGTTAACGGGCACCTTGGCAACGTAGCGTGCATCGACGGCGGGCCTCATGATAACACCCTCGCCCGAAGGCACGCGCATGCTCTCGAGCTCATCCTCATCAGTGCAGGCGATATCACCGGCAGTCATACGCTGTCCGGTCAACAGGAAGGTCAGACGGCAGGCGGCATCGATGGAAATCGAGGCGATGCGATCGAGATAGCGCGATACCATGATGGCGCGGCGCAGGTCGTCATAGTTGCTGTCGTCGTCCATAAAATCGCCCGTGTCCATGCGGTTAAAGGTGCGGAAGAACTTCTCGTAGGCGGCGTGCACTGGCTCGTCCTCGACGGCCAAGTTGCAGATGATGGACATGTCGTTGGTGACGAGCGCAGAAAGCGAAGAGCCCAGCACCTGGTAGACGGCCTCAGCCTCGGCCTCGACCGTGCCGACAAGCTCCTTGGGCAGCGAGATGTCGGCCTTGATCATATGACGCGTGGCGCGGCAAATCTGGCGAACCTTATCGGTCATGCGCTGCAGGTTAAAGTCGACGTAGATGATCGTCTGCAGCAAGCGGAAGTCGGAGGCGACCGGTGACTGCGTGGCAATCAGGTTGTAGCAGACGGCCTCCAGGTTGGCGCAGCGTGCGTCAATCGAAAGCGTGCGCTTCTTGGTCTTGGTGGCGAGCTTGCGGTCGTCGGTCACATAGGCCTTCACGGCATCGTGGAGGGCCAGATCGACGGCCTCGTAGATGCTCAGCATCTCGTGACGGGCCTCGATGAGCTGACGGGAAAACAGTTTGCGCATGGTTCACTCCAATCAGTTGGGTGCGGTCATGCCGCCCGCACAGTGAATACGCACCGGACCAGATCCGATCGGCTTGGGACTAGTCGCACCGATCAGCCAAAGCGGCCGGTGATATAGTCTTCCGTCCGCGAGTCCACCGGGCTGGTGAAGATCGCGTCGGTTTGACCATACTCGATGAGCGTAGCGGGCTCGCCGGCAACTTCCTGCAAGAAGAATGCGGTGTAGTCGCTAATGCGAGCTGCCTGCTGCATTGAATGCGTGACGATGATGATCGTCATCTCGGGCGCCAGCTCGGCCATCAGATCCT
>USPT01000095.1 GCA_900556705.1 uncultured Collinsella sp. | reverse complement strand
TCGTCCTCGATGAGCGGCTGCAACGGCCCCAAGCCCACCACGTCATCCAAAATCTCGTCGATGATGGTCTCGCGCTCGGACGTCGCGAGATCGGTCGGCTCCTCAACATTGAGCGCCGCCTCCACCGCGGGACGCAATTCCGAGCGGGCAAGTGCCGGGTCGATATAGGCGCTGATACGCGCCACTTCGTCGTAACCCATGCGGTCCATCACGGCGCGCTTGGTGCGTCGTTTCACCGCGCGGCGACGCCCCGCATCTACAGGCGCTGCCCCCGCTGCAGCGCCGGCAGCCTTAATCCTCGTTTGCAGGCTCATCGCTGATCACCCTCGCGCGACCAGGGAAGGCGGATACGCGGGCGTTCGGTGCACGTTGCACGGTCGGCGACCATATCGCTCCAAGGGCCGACGGCGCACCCCAGTTCCACGAGCATCTCGCGCGTGGCCTCGCGCACGCTGGTCGCAAAAGCGCTGGTCTGCCCCACTGCCTCATCAGCGCGCCCAAACGCCATGAGCGCGGCGAGATCCTGCCCGCCATCGGCGATACGAATCTTGGAGCTCAACGCACAGGCAATCTCAAAGCGCATGGCGACGTCCTCGTCTGCCCCGCGCGCACCGAACCGGTTGAACACGGCGCTCATGCGCGTGCGCGGCACACCTACTCGACTTGCCAGTTCAATGACGCGCGACGCCGATGTCGCGGACGACACCGCAGCATCGCCAACGATCAGGCAACGGTCGCTCGCCGCCACCGCAGCCGCCACGGCGTCGCCCCAAAAGACCGAGGTATCGATAAAGACCACGTCGGATTCGCGACGCAGAACATCAAGCAGTAGCTCCACCGGACATGCCATGAGCTCGGCTTGCTCGGGCGCCGCGACGGGACCCCAGAGCGTAACGCCCGGCGCCACGCGCATCGATGCGGCCACGATATCCGGCTCGGCAAGCGCGCCCGCCACCGACGGCTCGATAAGTGCCGCCATATCGCGCGGAGCATCGACGCCTAACAAGTCGTAAAGGTTTCCAAACATCAGGTCCAGGTCGAGCACGGCGGCACGCAAGCCCAACAGCGACGATGTGTGTGCCATGGTGGCAATGATCGTCGACTTGCCGCAACCGCCCGAACCCGAAATGGCGCAGATGACCGGAGCTCGATGCTGCGGAGCGGCAGCGTCTGCCGGCGGCATCGGAGGCGGCGGGGCGGGCGTCGGTGACAGCGTCCCCGTCTCCCCCGCCGCAACCACACGCTGCGTCCAAGCCGGCATGGCAGCTTGTTCGGTCTGCGAGGCAGGCTCGTTCTGTGCAATCTGCTCATGCTGCATCAGCGACAACTCGCCGCACCCGGCAAAGCCCTCAACTTCGTCGAGTTCATCCGCCAGATTCACGCCGTGCACGTATCCCATATCTACAGCCGGAGAGTCGCCAGCATGCTGTGCCGGCCCTCCAGCGTCATCGTATACAAGGGGGTTCCGGGGGCGCCGACCATGCTCGGCTTCCGCTTTTCCATAATCATCAACACGCGGGCCTCTTGTAGCGCGAGGCGCCCCGGGTTCCCTATCAACAAAAGCATCGGGCTCAATCGTCATGCGCCGATCGGAATCAACCGCTCCCTCGCCCGCGCGCCCGTTGCCGCATATGCTGTGCGCAGCGATGACCTCGGTCGCCCCCGCGCGAAACAGTCCCTCGATATCCGACGGATCGAGCGCTTCTATCAACACGACCACGCGACTCACGCGGCCTTCGGCCGTCAGGCGCGCAACAGTCTTGCGCACATCTTCGATATCAAACAGAGACGCCGCGATGATGGCAGCCCCGCGGCGCGACGGAAACGCCCGCGCCATGGAAATCAGCCCGTCCAGGTCACCCACGCGAAGCACCTGTGCACCCGCATCACGGCCCTCGACTTCCCGCTGCAACAGCCCGTAATCGCCGCACGCGCAGCACGCAAGCCAGATCGCCTTCATCACTCGTCGCCTCCGCTCTTTTTGCCGCGCGCCGTGGCGGGAATCGTCAAGCTGACCGTTCCCTTGCCCGAGGCTCCCAGCAGTTCCTTGACGTCTTCGGGGTCAGCCGCCAGCGTCACCCATTCGATCTTGCCCTCGCGCGTGGCACCGGAATCCTCACTGGTATCGATCACGTGCGCGCCGCACAGTCGATCGGTTACGCCGTCTTTTTGCACATACACATCCACGTAGCTGCCCACGCCTGTAGCACCGCCGACCGAGTGCTCGGCATCGACCGCCACCGAAACGGCAACCTTGCCCTTAGGCACCTCGAGCTTGTGGCTCTCGGCCTTGGTGTAGACATTGCAGATCACGGCGTTTTTGGGAATACGCGAAGTCGTCACGTCGCCGCGCACCTGGCGCAGCTCGGTCGCCGCGTCACGCGGCAACAGGCTCGTCAACCATTCCTGGGTTATGACATTGGTCTCATCGAGGGTCTCGCCCACATCGATATCGCGCGCCGCGACGCATACCTCGACGCGATCGCCACCGTACTTGGCCAAGGTCTCAGCCTGGACCCGTTCGGCTTGCGAGCGGATCGACGAGCCGTAAACCATGCAGAGCAGAGCAGCGAGCACGCCCGCGACCAGACTGATGGCGATGCGCTTGCTCTTGTTCACGGCCGCTCCTCTCATGGCAGTGCCGGGCGAATGCCCGTACCACCATTGTCTGGGCGGTCAGAGTGCAAAGCGGCGCAATCGCGATCTTGGTTTTCGATGTCAAACCAATCGCTGACCAAAAGCTGACCAGCCCGTCAAGCTCATGGCAAGGTTTTGGTCAGCACGTCAGCAAGCTGCATGTTTCGAGGCTTTTCCGCAGCAAAAAAAGCCGTCTCCCGAACAGTTGGGAGACGGCTGTCATAGGAAAAATCAATTACAGATGGACATCGGGATCGAGCATTTGAGCGCTCACGCGCATGGATGACGCCAGGTTTTGGAACGTTTCCAGACGCAGGCTGTCAATCTGCCCGGCGTCCTCGGCCTCGCGAACGGCGCAACCCGGCTCATGGGTATGTGTGCAATCGCCAAACCGGCACGCGCGCGATGTCTCGACAATCTCGGGGAAGGCGCGCGCCAGACCCCGCTCGTGACCCACGAGCGGTAGGCTGCGCAGGCCCGGGGCATCGGCGATCACGCCGGCGTCGCCCGGCAGCGCCACCATCACGCGCGCAACGGTAGTGTGACGGCCCTGGTCGTCGCGTTCGCGCACACCGCCGGTCGCCAACGTATCGTGGCCCAGCAGTGCATTGAGCAGCGTCGACTTACCGGCACCCGACTCGCCCAGAATCATGGCACAGCTCCCGGCGGGCACGCAGGCACGGACCTCGTCCAGGCCGCGGCCCTCGGCAGAGGACGTCACGATCACGCGCACGTCCGGACCCACCAGGCGGCGCACGCGGTCCAGATCGCGCTCGAGCTCCTCGGCATCGCAGCGGTCAGCTTTGGTAAGCACCACCACCGGCTCGGCATCGCAGTCGAGCGCCAACACCAGCGAGCGCGCCACGCGGTCGAGCAGCACCTCACCGGCACCGAGCGCCTGCACGATTAGCACGCTATCCACGTTGGAGCAGAGCACCTGGCGCTCTCCACGGGCACGGCCGCGCCAACGCTCAAAGCTCGTACGGCGCGGCAGCACGCACTCAATCACGCCCATATCGTGCCCGGGAGCGCGGCGCACCGCCACACGGTCGCCCACGGCAGGCAGCAGGACCTCGTCCTCGCCGCGCGACTTGGCAAACCCCACGGCATGCTCGGCGCGAAAGGTGTCGTCGGCAGTGGCCACCAGCGGAAACCCGCGATCCAGGCGAATAACGGCACCCAGCTGCATCTGCTCGGGCTCCTCGGCATGTGCGCAGAAATCATCAAAGGCAGTCTGCTGGGCTTCATCGACCGGCAGGTCATCAAACGCCGGAACATCCCGCAGCGCATCGAGCCCCGGTACGCTCGCCAACAACTCCTCGGCAGACACGGGCGCTTCGGTCGCGAGTTTCCGACGACGGTCACGCTTAGCCCGCGCCCCCGTCGTCTTTTTCTTCGCTTTAGCCTTAGCCTTAGCCACAAACGCCTCCCAGCAGCCAAAATCACAACTGGGCAGGTATTTTAAATCAAAAAGAGCTGGCCGGGCAAAGCCCGACCAGCTCACATACTTTCCCTCAGCTCATGGTCCCGAGAGGCTATCCGAAGGCCCGCCCGCCGAGAGGGGTTTCCAAAGGGCACATCCTTTATTCAAAACGAGCGGCCGAGCAATTGCTCGGCCGCTCACCTTCTTTCCCTCAGCCCTTTTTCATCCGCGCGGGAGAAAAGCCAGTAAGGATACCGTAGGGCCCACCCTGGGAGTGTTTTCTTCTGAGCGATCCCGCAGCGCGAAGCGCGAGGACCAGCGAAGAAGAAAACACGCAGGGGCGGGCCCGGACAGGTTAACTTACTCCTTCTCGACCGCGCGCATGATCGCCTTGTAGATCTCCATCAGCGGGATGATCAGGAAGGCCAGGCCCAGGGCAGCGACAACGCCCTTGAGCTCAAGCGTCACGGGGCCAAAGAACATCTCGGCAAGCGTCGGCTGCACGGT
>USPT01000094.1 GCA_900556705.1 uncultured Collinsella sp. | reverse complement strand
ACGAGCGACACGATGGTGCTGATGGTGTTAAACAGAAAATGAGGATCGACCTGCGATTGCAAGGCGCGCAGCTCCACGCGGGCCGTAAGCTCGTCCTGGCGCTCGAGCTCAAAGCTCGCAAGCTGCGTGGAAATTAGATCGGCAAAGCCCGAGGCAAGCGCCGTCTGGCGCATATCGATGCTGCTCAGACGGGGATAATACAGCTCGAGCGTGCCCACGCAATGCCCGCGCACGGTAAGCGGTGCGACAATACCGGCGCGCAGGCGCGGAAAGTAGCCACCCGTCTCGGTCGAGGCATCGCGCGAGAACACGCTTTGCTCACCGCTGTTGATCACGTTGAGCGTAGTCCGCAGTACCACCGGGGTGCCCGCGGGGCATTTTGCCGAGTCCTCGCCCCAGCTTGCCAACACCTGCTTGCCGTCGGTAAAGCAGATGGCAGAGGCGATAGTTTCGGACAGGATGATCTTAGAGGCGCCCAGGGCAGCTTCGGGCGTAAGGCCGCGCGACGTGTAGGCGAATATTTTTGAAGCGATGGCGAGCGTGCGGTCGGTTGCGCTCGATGTGAGGTCGTCGGGAACGACAAAGACGTACGAGAAGAAGAAGCACAGCATGACCAAGCCGGCAATGACGACAACGGCCGGAACGGGATTGGGATTATCGGTTAGATCCCAGATGAGCAGCAGGATAAGCAGCGGAACGACAATACCGAGCAAGATGGCTTGAACCACATGCTGAGCGGTACGAAAGACCTTGGTAGAGTTGTAGCTCTTGCCCAGAATCAGCCTATTGAGATCCACCGTCATCTCCTTCTTACTGACGCACCCCATAGCAATAAAGAGGGCCGCAAGCGACCCTCCCCATTGCATTATGCAATCAAATACTGTGTTTTACATCAAGCCATCGATGAACGGTAGCTTAGGCGCTGTACTTGTTTGCCTCGCCGAAGGTGCCGGCCTCGACAATCCAGCCGTCCTTCATGATGACGTCCATGTTGTCGGTGTTGAGCACGTGGATGTCGGCGGCGACGTCACCGTTGACGACCAGCAGGTCGGCGCACTTGCCGGCCTCGATGGAACCGGTCTCGTCCTCGATGTGGCACATCTTGGCACCGTTGAGGGTGGCACAGGTGATGGTCTCGACCGGGGTGAAGCCGATCTTGTCGACGAACTCGTACATCTCCTCGATGGAGCAGGTGCCGTACGGGGTGACGAAGGAGAAGGAGTCGGAGCCGATCGTCATGACGACGCCGCGCTTCTTGGCCTCGCGCAGGCAGTCGTAGTTGCGCTGCAGCTCCTTCTCGACCAGGGTACCCTCGTACTTGTCGTGCAGCTCGGGGACGTAGACGGGCGGATAGGTGGCGTACCAGGTGGGCAGGAAGGCGATCGTCGGGGTGAAGAAGGTGCCCTGCTCGGCCATGAGGTCCATGGTACGCTCATCGATATCGAAGCCGTGAATCAGCTGCTCGCAGCCAAAGCGAACGGAATCGTAGGCAGCGGCGTGGTTGTTGTAGCAGTGGCTCCACACGGGGATGCCGACCATCTTGGCCTCTTCGACCACGGCCTGAATCTCCTCGGAGCAGTAGTGCTGGTCGCGGCCGGAGTCCCAGCGCCAGATGCCGCCACCGGTAGCCCAGATCTTGATGGCATCGGGGTTCTCGCGCAGGCGACGACGGACGGCCTTGCGCAGATCCCAAGGACCGTCGACCTGATCGCCCCAGGGGTGCGATTCCTTGTTGAGCTCCTGGCTGCAGTGGTGGGAGTCGCCGTGGCCGGCAACGCGGCAGAAGCCAAGGCCGGTGGCCAGAACGCGCGGGCCCTTGAAGACGCCCTTGTCGATGCAGTCACGGATCTGGATACCAAAGCGACCGATCTCGCAGACGGTGGTGAGGCCGTGGGTAAGGCAGTCGTAGGCCTGCTTGACGGCGACGGCCTGCTTCTCGAGGAGCGGCTGCATGACCCAGTCGGTGTCATCGTCGGTCAAGTTGCCCGAGAAGTGCAGGTGGGTGTCGATCAGGCCGGGAAGGACGGTCTTGCCGGCGGCGTCGATGACCTCAACGCCCTCGGGAAGGTCCTGCATGGCACCGGCGTACTCGATCTTGCCGTTGTCGTCGACGAGAACGAGGGAGTTCTCGACCGGCTCGGCGCCGGTACCGTCGATGAGCTTGCCGCCAACGATTGCATACTTAGTGGACATGGTTCCTCCTTATGGATCCATATAGTGGGCGAGGCCGTATTGGGTTAAGGCCTCACAAAGCTACCCAAGTGGTGCCGGGTTCGGTGCGCGGAAGAGAGGGTCCCGCGCACCTGATCCGCCCCGGCTCGGCGTTACTTTTTGCGGGAATTGGTGAAGGCCATGAGAGCCAGGCCAATAGCCAACCAGCCGATCACGATGCTCCACTCCACCATGTTGAGGGAGGCGGGAGAGAACGGAATCACGAGCAGGCCGATGATGATGGCGCAGGCAGCGATAGCGAGGCCGATGCCAAACTTGCCGCCGGGCACCTCGTAGGGACGAGGCAGATCGGGCTCGGTGAAGCGCATGCGCAGGCAAGCGAGGGCGACCATGCCACAGGAGAAGATGAAGGCGAGAGCCGACACGTTGGTCAGAGGGATGAGCATGTTCTTGCCCAGGAACGGACCGACGACGGTGATGACACCCAGGACGACGCAGGCAAGCTTGGGAGCGCCGGACTTGGGGTCGACCTCGGCGAACTGCTCGGGCAGCTGGCCCTTGCGGCCCATGGCGAGCATGATGCGGCTCGTGGCGCCGTAGAAGGAGTTCATCGGGCCCATGGGTCCAAGCGTGGCGATGACGAGCATGGCCAGGTACAGGAGCATGTTGATGCCCTTGAGGCAGGCAAGCGCGGGAACCGGGCTCTTAACAAACTCATGCCAGTCGAGGATGGTGCCAAACGAGTAGATACAGACCATGTAGAAGCCGCCTGCGGCCAGCAGGGCCAGGGAGATGATCTTGCCGAACTTGTTCCAGTTGAGGCCCTCGGCTGCTTCCTCAGCCTGCTGAGGAATGGTGTCGAAACCGGCGTAGAAGAACGGAGTCAGAACCAGGACCGACACGATGCCGGCGAGCAGGCTGGTGCTCTCGGTAGCGGCCTTGCCGCCGCCAGCGCCGGCGACCTGGGAGAACACGGGCATGGCGTTGTCCGGCGAGCCGGTGAACAGCGAGACGCCCATGGCGAGCAGCATGCCGCAGAGCAGGGCCTTGGTCAGGAAGGCCTGGAGCTTGGCGGCCGAGCTGGCACCGCGGAAGTTGAGGAAGATGACGTAGACTGCAAAGCCGAGCGCGATCAGCGTCGGGAACAGGTAAACGTCGGCCCCCAGGATGGTGTAGAGCTTGACGGCGCGCAGCCACTCAAGACCGGGCAGGCTACCGAACATCTCGGACACGAGGGTCGAAATGGCAATGGCCTCCCACGGGCACAGGATGCCGTTGCCCAGGGCCAAAAGCCATCCGGTGATGTAGCTCAGCGTACGGCCAAAGCTACGATCGACATACTCGACGATGCCGCCCGAGATGGGGATAGCAGCCGTGAGCTCACCGAAAACAGCTCCGACGGGCACGAGGAAGATTGCACCCAAGAGGAATGCGATCATAGCGGGAACGGGACCGCCGCCCACGACCATCCAGTCGCCGACCTGCAGAACCCAACCGGTACCGATGATGGCACCGAAACCGATGGTGAAGAAGTTCCAGAGCGAGAGCGTTTTCTTCATGCCGCCGTTATCCTCGACTGCAACCTCTGCGTTCTTGTCCGCCATTGTTCCCCTCCTTTCCTTTTTGACGCCCCTTGACGTCACCCCTTGCGCGGTCTGTTTTGCCGCGCGCTTTTATTTCGTGGCTTTAAGATACGGCCTTGGCACAGCAGCGCCGCTTGTAGCTCGACCGAAGGCAGAACTGCAAAACGAGCGGCGCCGTTTTTGGGACGAACGGCGGGAGACGTCATTCGTCTTGGACGTTTTCATCTTGTCTGCTTTTGAAGACCTGTTGCCGTGACGCTTGGCGCGCGGCGCGGCAACGTTCATACCATTTGTCAGGCTTTTGGCGCACATACCCATGTGTCGTGCATCTTTTTATGTAGGATAGACAAGTTACACATGAGGCAAGGTGATTCGAATGGCATACGGATACAATGACGGCGACCAACGGCCACAAAGCGTGCGCCTTGCCGGCCGCACCACGCCAACGCCCAGAAGCACCTCCGACAACGACAACCCGCAGCGCCCCCAAGAGCAGCCCGGGGCTTCTTCGCGGCAGCAAAGCCGTACCGTGCAGCAGTCAGACCGCGTGAGTACGAGCACACGCCAACGTCAGACCGACACATTGCAGCCACGCCGCTACGATCGCCGTAAGACCGACTACTACGTCAAGCGCTCCTTTTCGCGACCTCAACGCGATCGCGGCAATTCCGCCCCTCACCCCGCGTCGCACACCACAAGCCACGCGCTTCCGGCCCGCCGCCTACGCCTTGCGCTTTGCTCCATCGCCGCCTGCCTCGTCTTTGTGTTTTTGGGATCCTGTATCTCCCACGGATCAGCCGGTCTTGAGCCCACTGCCGAGGACAAGCTGCTTAAAGCTCCCGTC
>USPT01000093.1 GCA_900556705.1 uncultured Collinsella sp. | reverse complement strand
TCGGGCGCGCTGTTGCCCGACGACATCTTGGTGCGCGGCGGCGAAGAAACCACGCCGGCTTCGGTTTCGGCAGGGCTCGATATCGTGTCGTGCTCGGGTGATAAGCTGCTAGGCGCCGCGCAGGCGGGCATTATCATGGGCCGTCGCGATCTGGTCCAGGCCTGTGGGTCACATCCTCTTATGCGTGCCCTGCGCCCGGGCAAGCTCGCACTCGCGGCGCTCGAGGCTACACTGCGCATTTACATGGATGGGGCGGATGTGGCCCATCGTGAGGTGCCGGTGCTCAACATGCTCACGCTTCCGCAGGCTCATCTGGAGCGTCGCGCACGCAAGCTGCGCGAGCTGATGGTGGCGGGCTTCGATAAGGCTGGCTGCCCGTGTGCCGTGCAGGTGGAAATCGTCGAGGAGTCGTCGACTCCCGGCGGCGGCTCGCTGCCTACCGTCGAGTTGCCCACCATGTGCGTTGCCGTGCGTCTTGTCGATGAGCGTCTTTCCGTTGACGCACTCAAGCGCTCGCTCGTCCAAGATTTCGACACTCCGGTCGTCACACGAACCTCGCACGATCGCATTTTGTTTGACGTCCGTACGCTCGTGGGCGACCGCGATATCGAGACAGCGGCATCGACGCTCATTGCGTGCGTTAAGAAGGCGATTGCTCGATGAGTGAGGTTCAGGCGCTGGTGGAGTGTCCCGTTATCGTTGGCACGGCGGGTCACGTCGACCACGGTAAGTCGGCACTGATCGAGGCGCTGACCGGCAAGAATCCCGATCGCCTGGAGGTCGAGCGTCGCCGGGGCATGACGGTGGAGCTGGGCTTTGGCGAACTGGCACTGCCGAGCGGCAAGATCGTTGGCCTTGTCGACGTGCCGGGCCACGCGCATTACCTGCGCGCTATGGTACAGGGTGCGACAGGCATCGACGTTGCCGTGCTGGTGGTTTCGGCCGTTGAGGGCGTGATGCCGCAGACTCGCGAGCACGTGCATGTGCTGGAGCTGCTGGGCGTTACGCATATGGTGGTCGCGCTGACCATGTGCGACCTGGCCGATGCCGAGATGTTCGAGCTTGCCGAGCTCGATGTCGATGACTTTTTGTCGGGTACCGTGTTTGCGGGTGCGCCGATTGTGCCCGTGTCGTCCAAGACCGGCGCGGGAATCGACGGGCTGCTTGCGGTGCTCGACGAGCAGGTAAGTGCCTGCTGGGATGCCTGCCGCGACCGTGCCGAGCGCACCGATGCCGCGCCGCGCCTGCCGATTGACCGCTGCTTTACGATTAAGGGCGTCGGCACTGTCGTAACGGGAACGCTGCACGATGCGCCGGTTGCGGTGGGCGACGAGCTGATGGCTTTGCCGTCGCGTACGGTCTGTCGCGTGCGCGGGATTCAGGTGCATGGCGATACGCCGCGCGCGCTGCCTGGTCAGCGTGTGGCGCTCAACCTAGTTGGTGACGGTGTCGCGGCGCTTGACCGTGGCGAGATGCTGGGCGTGGCGGACCGCTTTGGCCAGACGTTGCGCTTTATGATGACGTTCACCTACCTGGGCCGCGAGGGCACCAAGCCGCGCGTGCTCGAGTCGGGCGCGCGTGTGCATGTGATGGCGGGTACAGCCGAGGTTGTCGGCCGCATCATGCTTTTGGAGGGTGAGGCCCCCATGGCGGTGGGCGAGACCCGTACCGTGCAGGTGCGCTTGGAGGAGCCGCTGCCGCTGCGAGCCGGAGACCATGCTGTGGTGCTGTCGTATTCGCCCGTCATGCTCATTGGCGGCGGGCGCGTGCTGCTTTCGCGCTGCCGTCGCTCGCGCGAGCTTTCTGCCGGCGAGCGCGCACTGTTTGCGGCGCTTGAGTCCGGCGATACCGCGGGCGGTGTGGGCGCTTGGCTGGCGCTGCAGATGCTGCCGGTTACGGCGGTTGATGTTGCCGACGCTTTGGATCTTGGTGTCGGCGAGGCCGATGCCGCACTGCACGGATTGGTGGCGCAGGGCTCTGTTCGCAAGCTTGCTGTGGGTGATGCGGACTACTTGGCGGACGCCGTGGTGCTCGACGCTGCGATGGATGCACTGGCGGCGACCCTGTCAGCCATGCACGCGGCGGCCCCCAAGGAAACGGGCTTTACGCCCGGCGCCGTTGCCCATGCTGCGTGGCCTGCCGCTGATGATGGCGTTGCCGCGGCTCTGATTGCCGAGGGCTGCTCGCGTGGCGTGTGTGCCGCCGAGGGTGCCGAGGTATTCGACCCGCACTCCGCTGCCGCCGCGGCGCGTGTGGTGCGCGAGGCCTGCGAACGTATCGTTGCCTTGCTGGACGAAGCCGGCCTCGATGCACCGATATTGCCCGAGGTGGGCGAGCAGTTGCAGCTCGATCGCGACACCATGACGCGTGCCCTGCGCGAGCTCTCGCTCAATCGCTCGATCGTTAAGGTCGAGCGCGACGTTGCCCTGTCCGCTGCCGCCGAGGCCCATGCGCGCGAGCTTGTTGCCGCCGCCATTGAGGCAGCCGGCGGTGCTGCCACCACGAGCGTACTGCGCGAGGCCCTGGGTGTGTCGCGCAAACGTGCCATCAGCATCTTGGAGCACCTGGATGCCGTGCGCTTTACGGTGCTCGACAAGGACGCCGGCGGCCTGAGGTCCCTGCGCTAGATTGGCTGCTCGGTTTGGTAAAATACCGCCGCACTTGGGAACGGATGGGCTCCGGTGGGCTCCGCGGTCCTCAAAACCGTTGCGAGGCGTGCAAAACGTCTTGGATGTGTTCGATTCACATACGTTCCCGCCATACGCTACCAGCGCTTTTGTGCTCGCGGTCTTGCTGCGTGCCGCAAAGGCGCTGTTTTGTTTTTGCATGGGTTTGCCGTGCCGCCCGCTTTATCGGCGACGGTATTTGGCTTCGTGTGCTGGGTTTTGAGCATGCCGATGGGGGTGGTTTGCCGTATGACTACCGTAAGACGGTCCGATCTTTCTTGTGTCGTCCAGGCGGGCGGGTTGTCGTCGCGCATGGGCTGCGATAAGGCACGGATGTCGTTTTGCGGCGAGCCGCTCATCGAGCGCGTGCTGGGTCGGCTGGCTCAGGTTGCCGGCGAGCTGGTTGTGACGACGTCGCGCCCTTGCGAGCTTGCCTACCTTGAGGAGCTTATGTTTGATGGCCTGCGACCCCGCGTGGTGATGGACGTCGACGGTCCCGCCGGTGCCATGCGCGGCATCGCGAGCTCGTTGGCCGCGGCCCGATTGCCGCTCGTGGCGATCGTCGCCTGCGATATGCCGTTTGTCTCGTCGGAACTCATTGGCGCGCTTGCCGATCGTGTTGAGGCCGAGGCGCTTGACGTGTGCGTGCCGCGCGAGGAGCGGGGGATTGAGCCGCTTTGCGCCGTCTGGCGCCGTGGCGCGTGTGCGCCGGCCGCCCAAGAGCTGCTTGCCTGCGACCGCCAGCGCATTCGCTGCCTGATCAATCGCGTTCAGGCTGGTTATATGGATGAGCCTCAGATTGTCGCGGTCGCCGGCTCGACGCTCTGCTTCGAGAACGTCAATACGCCCGAGGAGTTTGCGGCGGCCGAGTTACTCGCCTAGACGATTGGAGTTGCCATGTCTCACGATATTTGTCCCGACACGGGAGAACCTTGCACTTGCGACGGGTCCGAACCCTGTACCTGCGGTTGCGGTGGCTGTGGACATACTGCGGAAGAGGAAGCGGCCGCCGCGGCGTATCGCGATGCACACCGCGAAGGCCCGTCCGGTGATGCTCTCGACCATGAACGCAAAATCATCGTGTCGTTCGACAGCACCTTCGATGTGATGGAATGCGAGCAGCTGTGCCTTGCCGCCGGCGTGCCCGGGCGCATTATGCCTTTGCCCGGCTCCATTACCGCAGGTTGCGGGCTGTGCTGGGCCATGCCGTTCTCGGGCGATGCGCTCTCTGCCTTCCGCGCTGCCACCGAGGGCCGCATAACCTCCGCCGACTACCATCAGCTCGTCCTCTAACCACCACACCACCACAAAGGCGCCCAATGTGGTGGTTTGGAACATGTGGACGAAACAGCTTCGAAACACGCGATTTGCGCGTCGGGTGCTCAAAAACGCCTCTACCTGCATCGTAATCAAAACGAAACATCTGCTCGTCGGCTTATGCGAAACTTTGCTGCAACAGTGCGATATTATCCATACTCGATAAAGCTCGCGGCGCATGGGGCGCCTCGAACGACACTTTTCTTTTCCATCAATTGGAGGAAGCATGAGCTACACGCAGAAAGTTCTCGACGAGCTCAAGGCCCGCTATCCCGAGCAGCCTGAGTTCATCCAGGCCGCGACCGAGATCCTCGGCACCATCCAGCCGGCGCTCGACGCCCATCCCGAGTACGAGGAGGCCGCCCTGCTTGAGCGCCTCGTCGAGCCCGAGCGCATCGTCATGTTCCGTGTTCCCTGGGTCGACGACCAGGGCAAGGTTCAGGTCAACCGCGGCTATCGCGTCGAGTTCAACTCTGCCATTGGACCCTACAAGGGCGGCCTGCGCTTTAACCCGACGGTCACCCTGGGTATGCTCAAGTTCCTGGGCCTGGAGCAGATCCTCAAGAACAGCCTGACCACCCTTCCCATGGGCGGCGGCAAGGGCGGCTCCGACTTTGACCCCAAGGGCAAGTCCAACAACGAGATCATGCACTTCTGCCAGTCCTTCATGAC
>USPT01000092.1 GCA_900556705.1 uncultured Collinsella sp. | reverse complement strand
ACAGCGAGCCCTTGGTGCTGGGGATGCCCTGCACGCGGGGATCGAGCTCGCAGGCATGACGCATCGTGCGGCCCACGGCCTTAAAGGCGGCCTCGATAATGTGATGCGAGTTGCTGCCCGCCAGCTCGCGCACGTGCAGCGTGAGCTTGGTGCCGCGCGCAAAGGCGTAGAAGAACTCGACGGCCAGCTCGGTATCGAAGCTGCCCACGCGCTCGGTCGGCACGGGCAGCTCGCAGTAGGCCTGCCCGCGGCCCGAAATATCAACAGCAGCCATCACAAGCGTCTCGTCCATGGCAATCGCCGCGTCGGCAAAGCGCGTAATGCCCGCCTTGTCGCCCAGCGCCTGGCAAAACGCCTCGCCCAACACGATACCCGTGTCCTCGACGGTGTGGTGCGCATCGACCTCCACGTCGCCCACCGCGTGCACCGTCAGATCGAACAGACCATGGCGGCCAAAAGCGTTGAGCATGTGGTCGAAAAACGGCACGCCGGTCGAGATATCGCACACGCCGCTTCCGTCCAGGTCGAGCTTTACGACAATGTCGGTCTCGCCCGTCTTGCGGGTCACCTCGGCATAGCGGTCCGTCTACATCTCCTCCTTCACCAGCGCGGCAAACGCAGCCAGCACCTCGTCGTTTTCCTGCGGGGTACCCACGGTAATGCGTAGGCAGTCCGCGAGCCCCGGCGCGTAGCTAAAGTCGCGCACCAAAATCGAATACTCGTCGCGCAGACGCTCGCGCACGTGCGTGGCATGCGGCGTGCGCACGAGCACAAAGTTCGCCGCGCTCGGCCACGCCTCCACGGGCAGACCCTCGGCAGCCATTGCGTGCAGGGCACACAGTTCGCGCTCCCGCTCGGATGCAACCTGTGCCACCACGGGTGCGTACGCATCGCGAGCACGTACGCAGGCAAGCGCGGCGGCCTGGCTCAGCACGTTAACCGAGTAGATCTGGCGAATCGCCGCAAACGCATCGATGACCTCGGGCGCCGCGATCACATAGCCCAGACGCGTGCCGGCAGCGCCAAACGCCTTGGACAGCGTATGCAGAATCACCAGGTTGGGATGCTCGGCGATAAGCCCCTGCGCCGTGGTAGCCGCGCCAAACGAATCGTCCGCAAACTCCACGTAGGCCTCGTCGACCATGACCATGCCGGGGCACGCATCGCACAGCGCCGCGACAAAGTCGAGCGGCGCCACGTCGCCCGTGGGATTGTTGGGTGAGGTCACGATCGCCAGGTTGCACTCGGGTGCGGCCGCGAACACAGCCGCCTGGTCGAGCTCAAAAGTTGCCGGGTCGCGCCACACGTCGCGCACCTCGGTCTGACAGAGCGACGCAAAGAACGCGTACTCGCTAAAGCACGGCGGGCAGTTGAGCAGGGTCCGCCCCGCGCCGCCAAACGCCAGCAGGAAGTTATAGAGTAGCTCGTCGCCGCCGTTGCCCACGCAGATGTTCTCGCGCGTCACGCCATGCCAGGCAGCAAGCTCGTCGCGCAGGTCGTTGGACATGGGATCGGGATAGCGGTTGAGCGGTGCGGCAGCCAAGGCCGCATCAACCGCCTCGCGCACGCCGGCCGGCACGGGATAGGTGTTCTCGTTGGCCGAAAGATTGATGCGCGTGGGCGTAAAGTTGGGATCGTAGGGCTCGATGCCGGTCAAGTAGGGCTGGACGAGCTCCTTCATGCGGGGCGTCAGCTCGGCCATATTAGGCCTCCTCGCCGGTCGCGCCAGCGGCACCGCCCGCAGCCGCCGCCAGGTCCACGCCCTCAGCAACCGTCGCCACGGCGTCGCCCGGCCAAGCGACCTTGGTCAGGTCGGCCGCAGCCAGTGACTCGGCACTCACGGCATCCTCGCCCTGCTCCAGCACGCGACGACGCAGGGCAGCAGAAAGCGCGTGCGCCCACAGGCCCTCGGCCTCGGCTAGACGCTGTGTGGCGGGAGCGTCAGAGAGCAGGCCCTCGGGCGTATAGCAAATGACGCTCGAGCGCTTAACGAACTCTTCGACCGAAAGCGGGTTGGAGAACATGGCCGTGCCGCCGGTTGGCAGCGTGTGGTTGGGACCGGCAACATAATCGCCGAGCGGCTCGGAGCTCCAAGCGCCCACAAAGATGGCGCCGGCGTTGCGAATGCCGCCGAGCGGGCCCATCGCGTCCTTGCAGTGCAGCTCCAAGTGCTCGGGCGCCACGGTATTCACCGCCTCGACGGCGGCAGCCATGTCGGCGGCCACCACGATGGTGCCCTCATTGTCGAGCGAAGCACGCGTGATCTCGGCACGCGGCGACTGCGCCACCAGGATATCGATGCCTGCCTCGACCTCGCGCGCAAACTGCTCGTCGCAGGTCACCAGATAGCAGGCTGCCAGCGGATCGTGCTCGGCCTGGGCCATCAGGTCGGCCGCGACCACCATGGGCTTGGCCGTGGCATCGGCCAGCACGCAGACTTCGGAGGGGCCAGCGACCATGTCGATACCCACGTCGCCCGAGACAATCTGCTTGGCCGCAGCGACAAAGGCGTTGCCCGGGCCGGTGATCTTGTCGACGCGCGGAATAGTCTCGGTGCCGTACGCCAGCGCGGCCACGGCCTGAGCGCCACCCACCATATAGATCTCGTCCACGCCGCCGAGCTTTGCCGCGGCGAGCGTATACGGGCTGATCAGGCCATCTTTCTGCGGCGGGGTCACCATGACCACGCGCTTGACGCCGGCAACCTTGGCGGGAATGGCATTCATGAGCACCGTGGAGGGATACTGCGCGCGACCGCCCGGCACGTAGATGCCGGCCGCCGCGAGCGGGGTCACCTTAACGCCGAGCATCGTGCCGTCCGCACGCGTGGTAAACCAGCTCTGCTCGACCTCGCGCTGGTGGAACTCACGAATCTGGCGTGCAGCCTTTTCGAGCGCCGCGGCAAAAGCGGGATCGAGGCCTTCGAGCGCGGCATCGATCTGCTCTTGCGGCAGACGGAAGCTCTGCAGCTCAACACCGTCAAAACGCTGACAGTAATCGCGCACCGCGGCATCGCCGTTGGCGCGCACGTCGGCCACGATATCGCGGGCGGCGTCGACGATGTTTTGCGGCAGCACACCCTTGCGGTTGAGCTGGTTGGTAACGAGGCGCTCACCGGGAGCAAGCTTGATGGTCTTCATATCGGTATCCCCTATCGGTCGAGGTTGTGTTCGAAAAACGAGAGGCCGGGCGGCGGCGCCAATCGGCCCGCAGCCCAGACGTTGGGACGCCCGTGCGTGCTCGCGCTATTGTGCCGAGCCCGCAACGGGCTCAAAATGCTTGTCCTTCACGGCCGCCGCCAGGCGATCGGCCAAGTTGCGCACGCGCGGGTCCAGGCGCGCGGCACCCGGGTTGACGAAGAATCGCGCCGTGCAGTCCATAATGCGACCGGTAATAACCAGGTCGTTATCGCGCAGCGTGGCGCCCGTGGCGGTGATGTCCACGATACGGTCGGTCATACCGACAATGGGGCCCAACTCGATGTTACCGTGCAGCGAAACGATGTCGGCGTTCACGCCGCGCTCGGCATACCAGGCGCTCGCGATGCGCGGATACTTGGTGGCCACGCGAAGCGACCCACGGCGGGCATAGTTGCGCTCGGCCTGGCCGGCGCGCCACGCGGGCTCCGCCTCGATAAACGTGCACAGGCCGTAGCCCAGGTCGACCAGCTGCAGCAGGTTGAGGTCTGCCTCGATAAGCGAGTCCCAACCGCAGATGCCGCAGTCGGCACCGCCACAGCCCACAAAAGCGGGCGCGTCGCTGGGACGCACGATGACAAACTCGATATCGCCAACCGCACCCTCGCCGGCACGCATGTCGCAGCCGCGCACGATGAGGTGACGGCCGGGGTCACGCAGCTCAGAGACGTCCAGACCTGCGGCCTCGAGCACGTCGAGCGTGTCGACCTTGAGCGAGCCCTTGGGCACGGCAATGCGCAGCGGACCCTCGACGCCACGGCCCACGGCATGGTCACCATCGGAAGCAGCGTCCTCGGCCGAGGTGTGCGCGGCCTCCAGACGCTCGAGCGAAAAGGCGAAGCCCGCCGCCGGCACCTCGATGCCGCCGCCAAATGCACCGGTAAAGATGGAGTCGTAGCGTCCGCCCGAGCCAACCGGATCGGGCAGGCCGCCGGCATAGGCCTTAAAGACCAGGCCCGTGTAGTAATCAAACGAGTTCATGATGGAGAAGTCGAAAGACAGCACCTGGGCATCCTCGGGAGCCAGGCCCTCGACCAGGGCACGCAGCTCGCGCGTAAGCGGCGCGACAATGCCCGCCGCCGCCAGCAGCGCGTCGACGCGGTCGAGCACCTCGGCACCACCGTGCAGGCGCGGCAGCTCGCTAATGGCGACCTTAACGGCCTCGGACTCGGCGCTTTTCGCCACGCGGACATCAAGGCCCACGAAGTCGTTGGCGTGCACGCAGCGCAGGGCCTCGGCGGCCAGCTCGCGATCCTCGCACGCCGCAAGCAGCTCCTTAAACGGACGCACGCTACCTGCGATAATGCGCGCATCGGGCAGCGCCAACTTGCGCACGGCCTCGGCCACGAGCGAGACAATCTCGACATCGCCCGCGGTATCGCCCGCGCCGATAAGCTCAAAGCCCAGCTGTGTAAACTGACGCGAGCCACCGGCATTGCGCTGGCACTCGCGAACCACCGGCGCCT
>USPT01000091.1 GCA_900556705.1 uncultured Collinsella sp. | reverse complement strand
CCTATGACGTTCTGATTCGTAGTCAGACCCTCTATCCAGCTGAGGTAACGCCGCAGCGCAAGACATATAAAACCACTTTAGTTCGTTAGAGTCAAGCAAAATCTCAAACTTTTTTTCGCGCGGGCCGCAATTTGTCACGCTGCACCACAAGCATCGGCGCTTCTCGTGCGATCGATTGGCTTTTCGATCACATCGAACCCGGCGCCAAGCTCCCCCAGAAGCGACCGCACCCGTTGCGCACAGTCGTAGTCGGCAAACGAGATGCTCAGCATTCGGGCCACCTGATTAGAAGTTCCAACGCCATAGAAGTGCTCAAGGACAACAAGCGCCTCATGCGTCACAAAGGTCTCGACCACATGCGGCGACTCCTCGTAGCACCATTGCGTCAACGGCCCCTCACTCGTCTGTCGAACCACCAGGCCACCCATGCCAGACGGCTCACACGTTACAAGCAGGTACTCCCCGCCCTCGTCGCTCTCAAACAAAACCACCCGATCATCAAACAGCTCCATCGCGTCCCCTTTCTCTCGCTCTTATTTAGCAAAAGCATAGCAGGTAGATGGCTGTATACAGAACAGTTGTTCGTGTGTTTTCTATCGAGCTGTCCGCACGGCATGGTATGGACCTACGCACGAAATAGGGCGCCCCCGAAGGAGCGCCCTTGCATATCCCCTATGCAGGCAAGTTACGCGACCGGCTCGATCTTCTCGAGACCGCCCATGTAAGGACGCAAAACCTCGGGGATCGTGATGGTGCCGTCGGCGTTCTGGTAGTTCTCCAGAATGGCAGCCATGGTGCGGCCGGCCGGCAGGCCGGAACCATTGAGGGTGTGCAGGTAGCGCGAACCCTTGAAGTTCTCGGGGTCGCGATACTTGATGTTGGCGCGGCGAGCCTGGAAGTCACCGCAGTTGGAGCAGGAGCTGATCTCCTTGTAGGCGTTGTAGCTCGGCAGCCAGACCTCGACGTCGTAGGTCTGACGGGCAGAGAAGCCCAAGTCGCCGGTGCACAGGCTAATCACGCGATACGGAAGGCCCAGCTGCTGCAGCAGGTACTCGGCCTCGGCGGTCATGCTCTCGAGCTCATCGTCGGACTCCTCCGGCTTAGCGAACTTGACCATCTCGACCTTGTCGAACTCGTGCTGACGGATGATGCCGCGGGTGTCGCGACCGGCGGAACCGGCCTCCTCACGGAAGCAGGGGGTGAAGGCGGTGTAGCGGCGCGGCAGGGTGTCGGCATCGAGGACCTCGCCGGCGTGCAGGTTGGTGAGCACGACCTCGGCGGTAGGGATCAGGAAGTTGTCGCCCGAGACGTGATAGGCGTCATCCTCGAACTTGGGCAGCTGACCCGTGCCAAACATGGTCTGACGCTTGACGACGATAGGCGGCCACCACTCCTTAAAGCCACGGCTGGTGTGCGTATCGAGGAAGAAGTTGATGAGGGCGCGCTCCAGGCGGGCGCCGGCGCCACCGAGAACGGTAAAACGGCTGCCGGAGAGCTTGTTGCCGCGCTCGAAGTCGAGGATGTCCAGGTCGGTGCCCAGATCCCAGTGCGGCTTAAAGTCGAAGTCGAACTCGCGCGGGGTGCCCCAACGACGGCGCTCGATGTTCTCGTCCTCGTCCTTGCCGTACGGCGTGGCCTCGCAAGGAATGTTGGGCAGGTGAGCCATGAAGTCGTACTGCTCCTGCTCGAGGGCAGTACGACGCTCGGCCAGACCGTCAATCTTCTCGTTGACGGCGCGCACGGCCTCCTTGGCGGCCTCGGCCTCGTCCTTCTTGCCCTCCTTCATCAGGGCGCCGATCTTCTTGGACTCGGCATTGCGCGTAGCCTGGAGCTCCTCGACCTCGGTGATGACGGCACGGCGCTCGTCGTCGAGCTCAAAGAACTTCTCGCGATCCCAAGACGTCTGGCGGTTAGCCATGGCGACATCGATGGCATCGGGATTCTCGCGAACAAACTTGATATCAAGCATTAGATCCTCCGGCGATATACATTCCATTTAGGTTGCAACCTTGTACATGTATGGGCAAGTATATACTTATGAGCGTTTACGACCCAACTCAACTACGCAAGAAGGCACCCAATGGACGCAGTTTTTTCCTTTTTGTTTGGCACCCGCACCGGTTTTGCCATCCTTTTCGCCGGCGGCATCCTGTTATTTGCGATTCTTGCCTTTGTAATGGAGAAGCGTACCCATAAGATGTACGTCGACCGCGGACCCAAGTCCGAGGATGAGGAAGACAGCTTCTGGGACTAACCTGCCAAAAAGGGACAGGTTTATTTTGGTCGGTTTTATCTGGGCAAACGCAAGCGCCCCGCAACCGGTAACGATCCGGTTGCGGGGCGCTTTTCGCACATACGACAAAACCGCAGGAAAAACCTGCCAAAATAAACCTGTCTTTTTTGGTCGGTTTTACTGGAGAGTTGCGTCGATTGCCTTGACCAGGGCGCTGCGCATGCCGGCGTCCTCGAGCGCAACGACACCCTTGATGGTGGCACCACCGGGCGAGCATACGGCATCCTTCATCGCCGCAGGATGCTGACCAGTTGAAAGCTGCAACTTTGCCGTACCCAGCACCATCTGGCTCACAATGCGATAGGCATCGGCACGCGGGATACCGTGCTTGACCGCCGCATCGCCCAGGGCCTCGATTGCCATAGCGACAAATGCCGGAGCGCAACCACCCACCGTGCCGCCCACAAACAGCAGGCTCGTATCGAGCTCGACCACCGCACCGAGCTTGCCAAGCAGATCAAGCACCACTGCGCTCTGCTCATCACTGAGCGTGGAAGCCTTCTCGCAAGCGATGACGCCCTCGCCCACCGAAACCGGTGTGTTGGGCACCGTCGAGATGTGCGCGACGCCCGGCAGGACCTGCTCCCACTTGGCACTGTCCCAGGTCCAGGCAACCGACAGAACGACCTTTTTGGCAAGAGCATCCTTGAGCGGGGCGAATACCTTCTCGATCATGTACGGTTTAACCGCAGCGACCACGATATCGGATGCGGCGACAACCTCGGCGGCATCGTGGCAAGCGGCCATCCCACGCGCCTCACAGCGCTCAACCAGTGCGTCGTAGCGACCCGCACAGGCGCACATGTCGCTCGCAGCTACACCGGCAGCGATCCAGCCATCGGCCATAGCGCTCGCCATATTGCCAAAACCGACAAATCCAATCTTCATATCTCATCGTCCTCTCAGACACGCTCTTCAAAACGAAGGCTATTGTCCCACGGCATTGTTTCGTATTGCCGACCTATTTGTGATACGGCTCACCACGGCTGATCTTGCAAGCGCGATAGATTTGCTCCAGCAGCACCACACGCGCCAAGTTATGCGGCAGGGTAATGCGTCCAAAGCTGAGCATCTCGTCGGCTCGTACGCGCACGTCATCGCTCACGCCGTCCGATCCGCCAATCACAAAGGCGATGTCGCTGTTACCACGCAGCATAAGATCATCGAGCCGCGCCGAAAACTCCTCGCTTGAGCGCTCTTTGCCCTCAATGGCCAGCAGGATCACATGCGCTCGAGACGGCAAGGCAGCAAGAATCGCCGCCCCCTCCTTGTCGCGCGCGGCATCCACGCCGCCCGCCTTAGCCGGGTCGATATCGGCCACCTCGCGGATATCAACCTTGGCATAGGCACCTAGGCGCTTGGTGTACTCAGCGCACGCGTCCTTCCAAAAGCGCTCCTTGAGCTTACCGACGCAAACGACGGTGTATTTCACGCGCGTCTACTCCTTCGAATCGTTTTGAACTTTGCTGGCGGTCAGCATCTGCTCGAACATCGAGGCCGACTGCGAAAAGTCGCTCGGCAGCACGACCGTCGAGGTTTTACCCGTGCGAGCGAACTCCGTCATCATCTCGGACCACTGCGTAAACATGAACAGTTGGTTGGCCTCGTCATTGCCGACACCCGTCTCCTGGATGATCTCGAGCGAATCCTTGATACCCAGCGCGATGGCCTTGCGCTGGTTGGCGATGCCCTCACCCGCCTTTTCCATTGCCTCGGCCTCGGCGGTCGCCTCGGTGACGCGCTTGATGCGGTCGGCCTCAGCGAGCTCCTGTGCCGCAGCGCGCTTGCGCTGGGCAGCGTTGATGTCGTTCATGGAGTTCTCAACCTCGGTCGGCAGTGCGATTTTGGTGATGAGCGTCGACACGAGGGTGAAGCCGTAGGCGGCCATCTGCTCGGAAACGGTAGCGTTGACATCCTTGGCGATGTCATCCTTCTTGGCAAAGACCTCATCGAGTGTGTAGACGGGGATCGAAGAGCGCAGGGCGTCGGTGATGAAGTCACGCATCTGGTCGACGGGCTCCTGCAGCATGTAGTAGCTCTTGTAGATACCCGAATCTGCCGGGCCGGCGCCCATGTCATAGCTCACGTGGTACTGAGCAGAGACCTCAAGGCCGATGGTCACGTTGTCCTGGGTCTTAACGTCGATACCAAAACCGTTTTTCATGGTGCGTAGACTCACCGTGGCGGCTTTGCGGTCGATTACGGGCACCTTCATGTGGAAGCCCGCGTTGACGATGCGGTTAAACTTGCCCAGGCGCTCGATGATCACGGCATGCTGCTGTTCAACGACATAGCAGGCGTTGGGGAGCAGCAGCAGCAAAATGATGATGGGAAGCAGAAGACTCGTAAGGGCGGCAATGATTCCGGACAAC
>USPT01000090.1 GCA_900556705.1 uncultured Collinsella sp. | reverse complement strand
CTGGTGATCTCCGCCTTGAGAGGGCGGCGTCCTAAACCGCTAGACGAACGGGCCACATGACATCTGCACTGCCGTGCTGCGAGGAAATATATTACGGGACAAAAAACGTCAGCGCAAGAAGAAATTCCAAATTGCCGAAAAATTGTCGGCAGGTTATGGAACACGCAGGTAAACTGGGTAGCTAATTCAAGTTGAGATGGACCAAAAGAGCTTCGCGATCGTTGGGAATGTTGTCTTCGATCACGGCGTCGAGGGCGGAGTTGAGAAGCTGACCCAGTTCCGGCCCGGGCTTGACTCCGGCACGGATCAGGTCGCCGCCGTTGATGGCGAGCATCTTGAGCGTATAGGGCTCCCCTGCCTTCAGCAGCTCGTGCGCCATCGCGCGCATCTCCTCAATCGTCTCAACGTAATAGAAGCACGACGGGGCCTTGCCGAGCGTGTCAGCACGCTTAAGGTCCATGAGCTCGTCAATCAGACGGGCCGTGTCGACGCCCTCGCCAGAAAGCGCACACATCATATTGAGCAGGCAGGAGCGCTCGGGGCGCAGCGGCTTATCGTGATATTTGATGAGCAGGCAAACGTCGCGCACCAGGTCGTGCGAGAGTGCCAGGCGATCCATAATGACGCGCGCTTTCTTGGCGCCGAGCTCGGGATGACCGTAGAAGTGTCCGCTGCCGGCGTGATCGACCGTAAAGCACTCGGGCTTGGAGACATCGTGCAAAAACGCCGCCCACATAAGGCTCGACGATGGCGCGACGCCGTCGCACAGCGCCAGCTCCCCTGCCACCGTCAGCACACGGGCGATATGCTCGTAGACGTTAAACGCATGGTAGACACTTCGCTGATCAAACCCGCGACCCGCTGCCAACTCGGGCACAGCGGCACAGATGAGCTCGGGATAGCGAAGCATCGCGTCTCCCCCATGACCGGTCGAAAGAATGCCCTCGAGCTCAATACCCACACGCTCGCGCGCCACGGCATCGAGCAGCGGCGCGCACTCGGCAAGCGCACGCTTAGTCTCGGGCTCAATCATAAAGTCCAGACGGCAGGCAAAGCGCACCGCACGCAGCATGCGCAGGGCGTCCTCGTTAAAGCGACGCTTGGGATCACCGACAGCGCGAATCAGCTTGCGCTCCAAGTCACCCTGGCCGTCGTAGCGGTCGACAAGCCCGCGCTCGGGATGCCAGGCCATGGCGTTGACGGTAAAGTCGCGGCGCGCCAGATCGTCCTCGAGCGAGGCGGCACGCTCGACACTCTGAGGATGGCGCCCATCGGTATAGAAGCCATCCAGACGGTACGTGGTGACCTCGATGCGCTCGCCATCGCTAATGGCCGTGATACCGCCAAATTTAATACCCGACTCCACGACCGCGATATCCGCCGCCTCGAGCGCTGCCTTGGATTCCCGCCACAGACCGCTGCAACACATGTCAACATCGTGGCTGGGGCATCCCATCAGGGCGTCGCGCACCCAACCGCCCACGTACCAAGCCTCAAGACCAGCCGCCTCAAGCGCGCGCAGGACGCGTAGGGACGCATCGGACGGTTGCGTACCGTTGAGCGAAACATTGCACATGCCTATGGCCTCCTGCACTTGTGAGCGTTAATCGATGGTTCTCAAGAAGTCTAACAAGAAACGAGAAAGCGCGCACACGCAATCGCGTCGTTGATTAGATAAAACGAGACAGCAGACACCACATATGTTCAGCGCGCAAAAAACACCCGCCTTGGTAATCCAAAGCGGGTGTTCGGCAACGATGTATCGATGCGGCTAGCAGACCTGGCGAACCTCGATGTGCTTCTTATATTCGTCCACCTTGGCAAAATCGCCCAAACCGGGGCACTCGACCACGTTGGCGCCGGTGGCCATCGACAGGCGCAGGGCATCCTCGACGCGCTCGGGGGCGTCATGCCACACGGACAGGAAGGCAGCGAGCGAGGAATCGCCGGCACACACCGTCGACAGCAGCTTGACGTCGAAGGTGCGGTTAGCAAACCAGATGTGCTTGCCGTTGGAGAAGTACGCACCGGCGCCGCCGAGGGTCAGCAGCACGTTCTTGGCGCCCTTGGCATGAAGCTCAGCCATAGCGCCCTTGACGGACTCATCGTCGCCACCGCTCACCTTAATGCCAAAGATATCGAGCAACTCGTCGTCATTGGGCTTGATCAGCAGCGGCTCCATGGCAATGAGATCTGCCAGCTGATGGCTCGAAATGTCGAGAACGAACTCGGCACCCTTGGCCTTGACGCGGCGCAGAACCTCGGCCAGGAAGCCCTCGGAAGTGTTGGGAGGCAGCGAGCCACTGATTACCAGGCAGGTCATGTCATCGAGCGAATCGATGAGCTCAAACATCTCCTGCTCATTGGCCTCGTTGATGGCGGCACCGGCGTTGACCATGTTGTACTCGGTGTCGGGGCCGGCATTGAGGAAGACGTTGACGCGCGTAATGCCGTCGGTCCACACGGGCTTGACGGGCACGCCCAGGGCCTCGGCGCCCTTGACGATGAACTCGCCCGAGAAGCCAGCGAAGAAGCCCAGGATCGTGGTGTCGACACCGTAGTGGTCAAGCGTAAACGAGACGTTGAGGCCCTTGCCGTTGGGCGTATAGACGGCGTTGCGAGTACGCGTGACGGTGTTGGCAGCAAGGCCGTCGCAGGCGATGTTGTAGTCAATGGCGGGATTTGCAGTGAGCGTGTAAATCATGAATGTTCCTTTCACGAAGCAACGTGTTAATGAAAGTATATTCCACGCATCGGTAAAAGGCTAGGACAACTCGGTGAACGGTGTGGAAGCGATGAAGTACGGCGGGACACCTCTCCCCCGTGGCGGAACAAAAAGGCACCCCAGCCGAAACCGGGGCGCCGCATGCGCACGAATATGTCGCGTTTCGATTACTGACGATCGAGCTTGCGGACAGCAACGCGCTTGCTGTACTCATCGACGTGACCGAAGTCGCCGATGCCGACGGACTCGGCAACGTTGGCGCCGGTGGCCATAGCGAGCTTCATGGCCTCCTCGACGTTGTCGCGATCCCTGTACCACTTGTGCAGGAACGCAGCGAGGGTGCAATCGCCGGCGCAGACGGAAGAAACCAGCTTGATGTTGAACTCACGCTTGGCGTACCAGATGTCCTCGCCGTTGGAGAAGTAAGCGTCGCCGCGGCTACCGCGGGTGAGCAGCACGTTCTGAACGCCAGCGTCGTGAGCCATCTTCATGGCAACGCGAACCTCGTCGTCGGTATCGACCGGCACGCCGAAGATGGCCTTCATCTCGTGATGGTTCGGCTTGATGAGCAGCGGCTTCTTGTGAGCGAGCTCCTTGAGCTTGTCGGAGGACAGGTCCAAGACGACGTCGGCGCCACGAGCCTGAGCGTGCTCCATGACCTGAGCCAGGAAGTCAGGCGTAGCTTTGGGAGGCACGGAGCCGGAAACGATCAGGCACTCGAGATCGCCCGCGGTGTCCAGGATGTTGTAGAGCTCCTCCTGGTGCTGCGGCGTGATCGGAGCACCCGGGTTCAGGATGCCGTACTCGTGCTGGCCATCGTTGACGTAGGTGTTAATGCGCGTGATACCGTCGGTCCAGACCGGGCGGCAGAGGCAACCCAGGTTCATGACCTCCTCGACGATGAACTTGCCCGTGAAGCCAGCGAAGAAGCCGAGCGCGACGGTGTCGACGCCCATCTTCTTAAAGGCGAAGGACACGTCGAGGCCCTTGCCGTTAGCCGTGTAGCTGGCCGAGCCGGTGCGGACGTTCTCGTCGGGCTCGAGCGGAGAGCTCGAAACCGTCATGTCGACAGCCGGGTTAGCGGTTAGCGTGTAGAACATTTACAGTACCCCCTGTATATGTGAGGGCCGCGTGGCCGGCCCATTCCAACCACGCGGTTACCTCTGATACCAAATTAACGAGCTGCGGACTCGAGCAGTGCCTTGACCTCGGCGGCGGTGTTGCAGGCGAGCGCCTTCTCGGCGAGCTCGTCGCACTCGGCCTTGGTCCACTGGCTGATGGTCTTGCGGGCGCGCAGGATCGACGGAGCGCTCATCGAGAACTCCTCCAGGCCCCAGCTGATCAGCAGCGGCTCGAGCAGCGGATCGGCAGCGGCCTCGCCGCACATACCGACCATGATGCCGGCCTTGACGCCGCTCTCGATGATGTTCTTGAGCGAGCGGAGCACGGCGGGATAGTACACCTGGTACAGGTTAGAGATGGTGTCGTTGCCACGATCGGCGCACATGGTGTAGCCGATGAGGTCGTTGGTGCCGATGGAGAAGAAGTCGGCGACCTCGGCCAGACGGTCTGCGAGCAGCGAAGCGGCGGGCGTCTCGACCATGATGCCGACCTCGATGTTCTCGTTGAACTTGCGACCCTCTTCGGTCAGCTCGGCCTTGCACTGCTCGACGAGCTCCTTGACAGCCAAAACCTCCTCGACGCAGGTGACGAGCGGGATCATGATCTTGACGTCACCGAAGGCGCTAGCGCGCAGCAGAGCGCGGAGCTGGACCTTGTACTGGTCAGGATTGGCCAGGCAGTAACGCACGGCGCGGAAGCCCATGAAGGGGTTATCTTCCTTGACCATGTGCAGATACGGAATCTCCTTGTCGCCACCCACATCGAGCGTGCGGATGATGACCGGAGCACCCTTGAGCGCGCTGGCGACCTTACGGTAGGCGTTGAACTGCTCCTCCTCGGAAGGAAGCTCAGCAGAGTCCATGAACA
>USPT01000089.1 GCA_900556705.1 uncultured Collinsella sp. | reverse complement strand
CGGAGGCGCGTGATGCGAATGCGATCGGGCTCGAGATAGAAAAAGGCCCCCGGTCGAAACCGGAGGCCTTCCAATCACCTAGAGCGCAAAAACAGGCGTGAGGGACTCACTGTCGACCGATCGTATTCGCATCACGCCACCACCAGTTGTTGAGAGACTTCATCGTGTTCTTCATGTTGGTGGCTCCTTTCGTGATGCCGTGGCGCGGTCGCACCTAGTTGCTGTTGCGCCGCACTATAGCACAGCGAAGTGTGTGCGGGGAAATCTTTTTTAAAAAGATTTCAGGTGGGTTTCCCGCCGGTCAAAAGAGCGGGCTGAGCGGGCGAGGCTGCCATTGCTGCCTTGTCCGCTCAGCTAAGACGTTACTCCTTATTGCGACGGTAGAGGAAGTAACCGCCCGCGGAGATGACGGCAACGCCAGCGATGGCGAATGCGGCCACCATGCGGCCATCAAAACGATCACCGGTGGTGGGCAGGCCGCCCTTGGTGTTCGTCTTGTTGGTGGTTACCGTGGTCGTGGTGTCCGACTTGCCAGGCTTCTCGGGCTTGATGGTGGGCTGCTCGGGCTTAGCGGGCTGCTCGGGGGTACCGGGCTGCTCAGGAGTACCGGGCTGCTCAGGAGTACCAGGCTGATCCGGGGTTACCGGGTCGGTGGCAAGAGCGTCCTTGGCGTAGGTGATGGACACCTTGAGGCCGTTGATCTCGGTGTTCAGGTCGCTCGGGGTGAAGGGCTGGTCGAAGTTTTCGGCCTTCTGATAGGCGCGCATCTCCTGGAGCAGGGCCTTGCACTTCTTGTAGGTGTTCTCGGTAGCAGCCTTGCCGGCCTTGTTGGCCAGGGCAGTGCGGCCCTCGGTGGTCGTCTCGGCTAGCATGGCGGCGTCAACTTCCTTGTTCTGCTCGATGAGCTCGTTCTGGAGCGCATCGAGGTAGGCACGGACGCTGATACCAAGGGTGTCAGGGTTCTCAAAGCAGAGCGAGCTGATGTCCATGAGGACGTAGTTGATTGAGTTCTCGGGCTCCTCGTTGTACACGACGTCAGTCTGTTTGCAGTGATCGAAGGAGACGGTCTGATCGCTGAAGTACGGGCTGACCTCAGTTATCAGAGCGGAGTACAACGGGATGGCGACGGAGTACGCGGCGCGGGAGAGCATTTCCCACTGGATGGTAGCGACTTCGGGGTCATACCCGCGACGAATCTGGAAGAGGTTGATCTCGGTGTTGCGCTCGCTGCCGATGCAATAAACACCATCAGTGTTCGCGTTGAGGCCAGGGACGTTCTCGCCGCGGTTGCCAAAGGCACGAATCAGCTCAAAGGTGCTCCAGCCAGACTTGCCAGGCCTGAAGAACAGGGGCTGGATTTCGCTGACCATGGCTCCCTTTTGGTCAGGTTTTCCATCCTTCTTTACTGCGATAATGTCGTAATCTGTGCCTTCGGTCAGCTCACTACCAAAATAATCGCGGCCTTGCACATAGCGGGACCACTGGTTTACGCCGGAATCGGCGAGGCTTTCGCCATACGTTTGGGCGACATCGAATTTGCCGTCAGCGGAGTATTTGGCGAAGCCCTTCTCCACGGGCATGGACTCGATGCCCTCGGAGTGTAGGCAGTTCTCGGGGTCATCAAGGTCGACATCGTAGTTGAGGCTCCCGATATTAGGGTTGAGCGACGCGACGTCGTCAGCGAGCTTCATGGCGATCCACTGATGGGCGGAAAATGTGGCGAACAGCCAGGTCTCGTTGTTGTCGGCGATGATGATCTGGTCGTTGGTACAGACGCCTTGATCATCGATCAGTCTGCCGAGAAGTTCGACGCCCTCGCGGGCCGTGGCGCTCTCGCCCAGGATGATGCTGCCGTAACTGTACTCGCCCAGACCCACTTTCTCATCGATGTGGTCTGCTGCATCGGCCTCCTCGTTATAGGAAGTGCTTAGCGTGGCAGAGCAGGAGACGCCCTTCTCGTTGATTCCGGCCTCGGAATAGGCGTCGGTGCGACCCATCCAGTTGGAGGGGTGGTCGCGTACATAGCTGTAACGATAGGTAGGCTTGTTCGAAGTGTATTCAAAAGCAGATTCAATCGAGCTGTACTTAAAGCCAGGTTCGTGGGCAGGTTCGATGCCGTAGTGCTTAAGATAGCGCTTGTCAAAGTCCTCGGCGCGGCCGTAGTACGTATTGCCGTCGGCCGTATAGTTTTTGCCCATGTACATCTGCGTGCAGGCGAGCGCAGATGTCGGCATGGACATGATGGTTGCAGCTCCAAAGGCGAGGCCTATGCCTAGCTTCTTGAGCGCGTTGACGGGGTGAGTTTTCCTCATTTTCCCTCCCAGCGTGCGAAAGCCCTCTGTCGCCAGAGGGCTTCAGCCAATAAAGACACCCCATTAGCGTAACGAACTGGAAACAATATTCATCTATGAAAGACACTTACTCGATAAGCGTGATGAAATATGCGACGAGCGGTTAATTGTACTCAGTTTGTAGCTTTACTTTAATAAAGACGCCCTGTAATTACTGTAGCCGAATAAAGTAGCTGGGAATGCCTGAAATGAAAATCCCCCGCTGTTTGGCAAATGCATAAACAGCAGGGGAGACGATAATTGGATGAATATCATACCAATGTGGAATTACTTCTTCCGGCGGTGGATCACGTTGATCGCATAGCCGACGAGCATGGCCAAAACGATGATGATAAAGCCGAGCAGGGGATTGTCGTTCATAGGGTCCTCCTATTTTCCGAGCGGGGAGAATTCGTCGACGATGAGGTCGAGGCATTGCGGAAGCGCGCGGGCTCCAAAGACACCCGAATTGCTGGAGATAATCTCGCCATCGAACTGCATGCCCAGCGACGGGGTGCAGGTGATCTTGGCTTCCTTGGTCTGGATGATCTTGAACTGCGGGCGGCCGAGTACCTTGCCGGCGGGGTCGAGTGCGGCGGTGATCACAGTCGGTAGAAGCTGCACAGTTTTTACGGGTTCGATGACCGCAATGTCGACCATGCCATCGTTCATACGGCAGTCGGGGAACAGGTTGATGTCGTTTTGGATGACCGAGGTGTTGCCGGCCATGCAGCAGATGCCGTCGAGCTCCTCGACAATGCCGTCATGCTCAATCGTAAAGTGCGCCACCGTGGGATTGGGCGTGGCGAGCGCGGAGAGGAAGTAGGCGATCTCGCCGATGTCGTTTTTGGTGGGGGCGGCCTTCATCATGATCTCGGCGTCGAAGCCCGAGCCGGCGATGATGATGAAGCCGTGGCGCTTCTCGTTGCCGTTCTCGTCGAGCCAAAAGAGCTCGCCCATGTCCACTTTGACCGTGCGACCGGCGCGGCAAGCCTTGGCAAGCGCCGCCGCCTCGGGGGCATTACCGATGTTGTTGAAGAACAGGCAGGCCGTACCGGAGGGGAAGACGAGCGTGGGGACACCGCATCCGCGCATCTGGTCGAGCACGTTGGAGACGGTGCCGTCGCCGCCCGAGACCACCACGCGATCGAATTCGCGCACGTCTGCCACGGCGTCCTCGGGCTCCATGCCATCGCCGATAAAGCGCATCACGACCTCGTCGCCGCCCTGCGCGAGGGCGTGCGTAAATGCGTAGATTTCATCTGAGCTGGGGCCCGATGCCGGGTTGTGGATGATAAGGCAGCGCATACTTACGTTCCCGTTCTGTGACTAACCGAGTATAGTTGTAAGGCAATGCCGATATCCTACCCGTGTTTTTCGGGCCTAACCTTATTCGATGGGTTGATATGTACATTTCCACACATCAGGCTCTACTCGACTTTTGCCAGCGCGCCCGTAAGTTCGACGCGATTGCCGTCGATACCGAGTTTTTGCGCGAGCGCACGTTCCATCCGCGTCTGTGCTTGGTTCAGATTGCCACCCCTGCCGAGAGCGTCGCGGTCGATCCCCTGGTAATCGACGACCTCTCGCCGCTGGCCGAGCTTATGGCCGACGAGAGCGTGACCAAGGTCTTCCACGCCTGCTCGCAGGATATGGAGGTCATGCTCCATACCGTGGGCGTGCTGCCACGACCGATTTTCGATACGCAGGTCGCCGCCGCTTTTTTGGGCGAGCGCCAGCAGATTTCCTACGGCGCGCTCGTGCAGACGTTTTGCGGCGTCTCGCTGCCCAAGACCGAGTCGCTGACCGACTGGTCGCGTCGCCCGCTGACCGATAAGCAGATTGAGTACGCGATCGATGACGTCAAATACCTGATCGTCGCCTATACCGAGATGATGAGCCGCCTGCGCGAGCTGGGCCGCGTGGACTGGGTGTTCGACGAGTTGCGTCCTCTGGTCGATGAGTCGCACTACCGTGCCGATCGCCACGAGGCGTTCCGTAAGGTCAAGCGCATCAATTCGTGCAGCCGTCACCAGTTGGGCATCGCGCGCGAGCTCGCCGCCTGGCGCGAGGATCGCGCCGAGCGCCGTAACATCCCGCGCAAGTGGGTCATGTCCGACGACACGCTGCTTGCGCTCGTTAAGCGCAATCCCGTGCGCGTTGAGGAGTTCCGTAGCATTCGCGGTACCGATCAGTTGGGGGAGCGCGACGTGGACGGCGCGCTCATGGCCATCAAGCGCGGCGCGAGCTGCCCGCACGATCGCCTGCCGCTCATGGTGCGCGGGCATCGTCAGATCTCTCCGGAGTTGGAGAGCGTGACGGACCTGATGTATGCGCTCATTCGCCTAGTTGCCGAGCGCTCGGGCGTGGCGACCTCGGTCATTGCCTCGCGCGATGACCTGGCCGACTA
>USPT01000088.1 GCA_900556705.1 uncultured Collinsella sp. | reverse complement strand
AAGCCAACCGCTTGAGACATAACCTCTAGCTCGATGAGGCCCGGACCGTATTGGTCCGGGCCTTTTTCGTGCCTCACGAACTTGTTAACGCCCTGAAATAGGACCGTCTTCGGCATCGGCTTCTCGTCAAAAACTAAGTGAGTAGACTTTTTGGAACTTGCCGAGCAGACCATCCATATCACTTTATAAAGCCGCAGGTAAACGCCTTGTTGCAAAACGACCTAGTCGCCAAAGTGCCAAAAGCCTACTCACTTAGATTCGCAGCCGTCCACGATCGAGCCATTTTGTGTCTAACGGGCATCTTTCCGTCGATTACTCCCAATTTTGTCCAGTCAATGAATAGTTCAGACCGGAGTAATATCTCAGCCCTTTGCTCATCCGAGCTTTTATCACGATATTCAGCATCGAGCATCCTGCATATGGCCTTAACGATCGCGCGGAATCTATCCTCATCGGATATCTGTCTGTGTGTCAGGAGAAGCACATCGTAGCCCATGGCCTGAAGGGCCGTCATGCGGTCAGCGTCACGCAAGCCATCCCCTGCGCGTCCGTGCGAGGCCTTTCCCTGACATTCAATGGCCACCTGTCGCCTGCCGTCCGGCGAAGAAAGAAGTAGGTCGATATATACACGGGACTTTCCCACAATCGCTCGAGCACTTGTGCTTAGCGCCACTTCGACATTGAGCTCTATGCCGCAAAACCCTTCGCCTCCCAGGGCTCGCGGCAGTCCAAGCAACAAATACGCCTCGACCTCAAAAGGCGACGCGGCACCCAATGGAACGAGTTGCGATACCGCCATAAATCTATTGCCGTAACGCATCCCACAAACATCTGAACAAAAACGGTCAAGGTCTCCGCCCAAAACCAAAGCGTCTCGACGCCATAAATTTGAGGCGGTGCCGTCCTCGGACGGGCAGCGCGCCCAACCGAACGTTGTCGAAATCGCACCCGAATCAATTGCACGCGAAAGCTCCGTCTCAAGTAACGCCGGCAGGGCACACACCGCAAACAAGCCACACATCTCCGCCAATACCAAAAGAAGCTGAAGATCCGTCAGATGCCGTGACATGATGAATGCCGTCAGTAGAGGAGACGTAATCAAAAATCCATGCTCCGTTTCCAGCACGGATTCCCTGGGGAGCTCACCAAGAAATAGCCGCTGCCTAATGCTGGCAGGACAAGTCCGTTTGTTTCTCGTCTGAACCAATGTATGCAACGGAAAACCGAGCGCGACCGCAGCCGTCGGGTTGCGGGCGAGATCATATCGCTGCCGGTCTTCTTCCGGTCGTGGAAGCGGCGGACACAAAGCGCGGACTTGAGGAGGCAAACGCCAGTACCTAAAAGCCGATATGTCACAAAGTAGATCCTTCATAGGCACAGGAAAACACGAATTTCAACCCAGTCAGTCACGCATTGGCGCGAACGCACCAAAAATGGCGCCGAACGGACTGCAAAGTTTTCAACAGCCCTCCCCAACTGGCCAAAAGCTTGCCAAGAGCTGGACGAAGCCCTGTTGAAAACCCCATTTTTTTCTCATGCAGGAGCTTTGCGCGGCAAGTGAGTAGACTTTTTTGAACATCCCGAGCAGGCCGGTCATCCTGCTTTTCAAAACCGCAGGTAGATAGCTTGTTACAAAACTTCCTGGTCGCCAAAGTGCTAAAAGTCTACTCACTTAGGTTGCAGAGTGCCCCCCATTAGCTGCAATTCCAAGGTAGTTAGCACTTTTGGACTCAGATCGTCATACTGGACAAGAATTTGAGTTGAGTTTTCAGGGACAGATGCGCCATCGGCACACCAATAACAGTCACTGATATCGACAAAAGGGATGCTCGAGCGCGCGAGAGCCTGCGCAAAAGAGCTTCCGCCCGTTCCACGCTCCGCAACCACGGTACAGTAAAGGCCCGCATCTGCCTGCTCGATCGAGACCTCCCCTGCCGGAAACGCTTTCCGCACAAGCGCCATCAGGCCATCACGCGCCTCACGAGCACGAACGCGCACGCGGTTCACATGTCGCTCGTAATCACCCGATTCCAGCAAACGCGCCAAAGCGACCTGGTCAACAGAGCTCACCGACGAGGCGTAGAAACCAAGGTTGCGCCTAAACCGCTCCATTAACTCATCGGGCAACACCATGTACGCCAAACGCAACGCCGATGAAAGGCTCTTCGAAAACGTGTTGGTGTAGATAACCGACTGGGCGGCATCGATCGACGCGAGCGCGGGAATCGGCTTCCCGGCAAGGCGAAACTCACAATCAAAGTCATCTTCGATGAGATACCGACCTGGTCGCTCGGCGGCCCAGCTCAGAAGCGCATAGCGACGCGCAATGCTCGTCACAAGGCCGGTTGGATATTGGTGAGACGGCATCAGGTGAAGTACATCGGTCCCGGTTTTCTGCAGAGCGCTCAAGTCCACCCCCTCATCATCCAACGGGATATGTCGAACTTTGCAGCCCATAGCCTGATAAATGCGCGTCAGACGTAAATAGCCCGGGTCCTCAACGGCATACACCTTGTCAGCGCCAAGCAACTGAACCAACATGGTATCGAGCAGCTGAGCGCCCGCGCCGATAACAATGTTATTGGGGTCGACATTCATACCCCTCGTCCCGCGCAGATGATGAGCAATTGCGCATCGTAGCCGAACGGTGCCCTGTGCCGGTGCGGGCGAAAAGATCTCGCGCTCGTCTTCGGATGTCAGCGTCGCCCGCAGTGCGCTTTGCCAAAGCCGCGCCGCCTCCAAAGCGGAAGGAGAAAGTGCATCGAACAGCTCAACCTGTCCGTTGACATCATGCGCGCTGGGACCCGCAGAGGCGGCATCTCGGTCGATGCCCTCCGCAGTCGAAGCCAAAACCGGTGCATCCGGAAGCTCGCAAGCGTAGTAGCCACGACGCGGCATTGAGCAAATATAGCCCTCGGCAAGTAACTGGCTATATGCATTCTCGATGGTAATGACACTGATTCCCAGATGACTGGCAAAGGCGCGCTTAGACGGAAGATGCTCCCCCGCCGCAATACGTCCAGCAACAATATCATCTCGAATTTGCTGGTAAACATACTCATAAAGCGATGCTTCGCCGCGTTTTTCCAAATTGTAGTCAAGCATGAGCCTATCACCTGACCTTATTAAGCCATTCAATCTGGTATTAGTCTGACCTTGTTATTATCTCGAAAACTGAGTATTTCGCCATACCCAGCTCCCCGATAGGATATTCCGTCAAGCAATGCACATGCCAACCAAGGGAGCAACCATGGCAGAACAGACCAGCAAGGCCGATCGTGTCAAACTCAATCGCGAGCTCGCGCAGATGCTCAAGGGCGGCGTCATCATGGACGTCACCACGCCCGAGCAGGCGCGCATCGCCGAAGAGGCAGGCGCCTGCGCCGTCATGGCACTCGAGCGCATCCCGGCCGATATCCGTGCCGCAGGCGGCGTCTCGCGCATGAGTGACCCCAAGATGATCAAGGGCATTCAAGAGGCCGTCTCCATCCCCGTCATGGCCAAGTGCCGCATCGGTCATATCGTCGAGGCTCAGGTCCTTCAGGCTATCGAGATCGACTACATCGATGAGTCCGAGGTTCTCTCCCCCGCCGACGATGTCTACCACATTGACAAGACCCAGTTTGACGTCCCGTTTGTCTGCGGCGCCCGCGATCTGGGCGAGGCGTTGCGCCGTGTTGTCGAGGGCGCCACGATGATTCGCACCAAGGGCGAGCCGGGCACGGGCGACGTCGTCCAGGCTGTGCGCCATATGCGCAAGATCCAAAAGCAGATCCGCGACGTTGTTGCCCTGCGCGACGACGAGCTCTTTGAGGCAGCCAAGCAACTGCAGGTTCCGGTCGAGCTGGTGCGCGAGGTCCATGCCACGGGTAAGCTTCCCGTCGTGAACTTTGCCGCCGGCGGCGTAGCGACCCCCGCCGACGCCGCGCTGATGATGCAGCTGGGCGCCGAAGGCGTCTTTGTGGGCTCGGGCATCTTTAAGAGCGGCGACCCCGCCAAGCGCGCAGCCGCCATCGTCAAGGCCGTGGCAAACTTCACCGATGCCAAGCTCATCGCTGAGCTTTCGGAGGACCTGGGCGAGGCCATGGTGGGCATCAACGCCGACGAAATCGAGATTATCATGGAAGAGCGCGGGCGCTAGTCCAGCAGAAAGGATCGCACATGAGCGATTATGCAGACCAAACGGTCGCCGTGCTGGCGGTCCAAGGCGCTTTTGCCGAGCACGAGGCAAGACTATTCGAGCTTGGCGCACACTGTATTGAGCTGAGGCAGGCGGCTGATTTGAAGCAGGACTTTGACCGTCTGGTACTTCCCGGCGGCGAGTCTACCGTTCAAGGGAAGTTGCTTGATGAGTTGGGTATGCTCGAGGAGCTTCGCGCCCGTATCGCTGAAGGCATGCCCGTCCTGGGCACCTGCGCCGGCCTGATTCTTCTGGCTCACGACCTTGCCGCCCACGACGATAAGGGCACGCCGCGTTTGGCAACCATGGATGTACTTGTCGAGCGCAATGCCTACGGCAGACAGCTCGGCAGCTTTCGAACCAAGGGGCAGGTATCCGGCATCAACGGTGAAGTGCCGCTGACGTTTATCCGTGCACCCCGCATCGTCGAGGTCCACGGTGACGCCAAGGCCATGGCCGAAGTCGACGGCCGTATCGTCGCTGCACGCCAGGGCAACCAGCTCGGCGTCACCTTCCACCCCGAGCTCGACGACGACACGCGCCTCCACGAGCTCTTCCTCCAAATGTAGGCGGAGTAGAAACGAACGTGGATTTTCGGACGCAT
>USPT01000087.1 GCA_900556705.1 uncultured Collinsella sp. | reverse complement strand
TGATGTGTGGCCCCGTGCTCGGCGGCATGCTGGTGGCAAGCTTTCCCTGGGAGAGTATCTTCCTCATCAACCTGCCTATTGGCGTAATCTCGTTTATCGTGGGGCTCTACACGCTGCCGCATGTTAAGCCGGAGGCCGGCGAGCGCCCCATGTCCCTGATCGAGGCTGCTCGTCGCTGCTTTGCAAATTCGGCCTTCACTATCAACCTTGCCTGCATGCTCATCGTGTTCGTTGGTATTGGTGCATCCGAGTTTATCCTGCCGTTCTATTTTCAGGACGCGCATGGGTTTGGTTCCGACATTTCCGGATTGCTGTTTTTGGCGCTGCCGATGGTGAATGCCTTTATCGGTCCGCTATCGGGTACGGTTTCGGACCGTGTTGGCTGCGAGGGCCCCACGGCGGTCGGCCTGGGCGTGTACGTGTGCGGTCTTTTTGCGGTAAGCACGCTCGACGAGCACTCTTCTATCCCCGTGATCGTGTGCTGCGTCGCGTTTATGTCGTGCGGTACGTCGATTTTCCAGAGCCCCAACAACTCGTTGTATATGGGCTCGGCTCCGCGCGAAGCACTTGGTTTTGCGGGCAGCCTGGGTAGTTTGGCGCGCTATGCTGGCATGGCACTCGGCATTACGGTGGCGTCGAATATCCTGTATGGGCAGATGAGCGTGGCGATGGGCGAGGCCGTGACCAGTTTTGTTACAGGTCGTCCGGACGTATTCCTATTCGGCTTTCGCTCGGTGTTCTACGTACTCATGGCTGTGGCCGCCGTGGGCTTTGCGCTTGCCATGGTGCGTTTGGTGAAGATGCGCGCCCGCCATTAGCATGTTGGGAGGCTGTCTGCCACGATTCGCGCCGTCCCAAAAAGACTGGTTTGTGGTGCGATGCGGCTTGTGGGGCGGGCGGGGGTCGGTCCGTGGTAGACTATCGAACAACGTTTATTAATCGCGCGGTATCGTTGCCGCGAGAAGGGGTTGCGCCATGCAGGAGCTTGAGGATCGTATTCGCCATGACGGCATCGTAAAGGCCGGTAACGTCCTTAAGGTTGATGCCTTCCTCAACCACCAGTGCGACGTTGAGCTGTTCGACCACATGGGTGCCGAGTGGGCCCGTCTGTTCGAGGGTGTCGAGATCAACAAGATCCTGACGATTGAGGCTTCGGGCATTGGCATGGCTTGCATTGCAGCCCAGCATTTTGGCGGCGTGCCGGTGGTCTTTGCCAAGAAGGCACAGTCCATCAACCTCGACGGCGAGCAGTATGCCACGACCATCTACTCCTTTACCAAGCAGAAGGAGTACCCGGTCATCGTCGGCAAGCGCTTCCTGTCCGAGGGCGACAAGGTCCTGATCATCGACGACTTTTTGGCCAACGGCTGCGCGCTCGAGGGTCTTATCAAGATCTGCGAGGCTGCGGGTGCCGAGGTATCCGGCATTGGCATTGCGGTGGAGAAGGGCTTCCAGGGCGGTGGCGATAAGCTCCGCGAGCGCGGCTTCCGCGTTGAAAGCCTAGCCCGTATCGCCGATATGGACTGCGATACCGGCGAGATCACCTTCGCCTAAGCGCGCAACACAAGCGATTGGTATGCGATGTGACAAAGGGACTTTCCCTTTGTCACATTTTTTATGAGGGGAGGTGTTGATATGGATGAGAACAAGATGGGATGGCGCGAGTATGCGCGCTATGCCGAGATGTCGGTCGAGGAGTTGGCGCGCGATTGCGAGGTGCAGGTGTTTCGCGCGACAGGTCCGGGCGGACAGGGCGTGAACACGACGGACTCGGCGGTACGCATGAAACATATCCCTTCGGGGATTGTCGTGACGGCGCGTGAGAGCCGCAGCCAGTTTCAGAATCGCGCGAGCTGCCTGCGCAAGCTGCGCGCTGAGCTTGAGCGTCGCGGGCGTCCACCGCGCCGACGCGTAAAGACCAAGGTGCCTCAGCGCTCTCGCCAGCGCAGGCTCAACGACAAACACTTCAACGCCATTAAAAAGGCCAACCGTCGCAAGCCGGGCAGCACGAATAGCCTTCTCATAAGTTGCGGTGAAATAGGGACTGTTTTGCGGCTTTAGATGCATAAACAGTCCCTATTTCACCGCAACTTAGGTGGGGTTAGCGGGTGGGGTGCCAGATGTGGAGGGCTCCGCCGAGGATGTCGACCTCGATGCGCGAGGCGACAACGGGCTCGCCGTCGGCCTGGATGGGGTAGTCGGGCTCCTCAAAAGTGAGCTCGGCATGGCGACAGCGGCGCATTCGAACCGGTGGCAACTTGGTATGGTGGCCGTCCTTGGCCGAAAGAAACATAGGCAGGGCAACCGCGCGAGGGACAGGGCCGCAGGCGTAACAGACGTCGAGTATGCCGTCGCACGGGTCGGCGTCGGGGCAGATACGATAGCCCGAACCATAGGTGGGGCCCAGCTGAATCGCCATGATAATCGCCCTTACGCGCTCGGCGGGCGCGCCGTCAAAGCTGACGGTCATGGGGTAGTTGCGATAGCGCAGGCCAAACTGCTCAAGTCCCGAAAGAGTGTAGAGCGGAGCGCCGGCGAGGCCCGTCTTTTTGCGCAGCTCGGTGGTGCCCAGGCCGATGGCGGCGTCAATACCGACGGAGAGCGTCTGGTCGTAGTACTCAACGGCAGCCTCGCCGCTGCCGCTCGCAGGGCTCCACGAGCGAATGCGCCCGATGTCCTGACGCTGCAGCTCGCAGGTGAGCAGCGCGCCAAAGTCCTTGCCGGAGAAATCGTCGATGCCGAGGGCCTGGGCAAAATCGTTGCCGGAGCCTACGGGCAGGACAGCAAGCGCCGGTCGAACCGTCTCTTCTTGCGCCATCAAGCCATTGACGACCTCGTGGATTACGCCGTCGCCGCCGAGCGCGATAACCGTGCGGTAGCCTTGGGCCCGTGCGGCGAGCTCCTTGGCGTGTCCCATGCGCTCGGTCAGCACCAGGTCAAACTGGGATGCGCGCGCGGTCATATCCAAAAAGCGCTGCAGACGCTCGGCAACTTCGCGTGCCGCACCCGACTGGGCGGCGGGGTTGGCGATGATGAGCGTGCGACCAAAATCAGTTGCGTGCATGGGGCGACTCCTGGCGTATGACGTGACGGTGCGGTCGCGCTCAGGTCGAATTGCCCCTGATTGTGGCTGCACGGCGAATACTAACGTCTACTCTATCAGGTCGTTGTGGCGCTCGATAGCATCCGCTACCGTACCGCCCTCATCCACAATAAGCGAACGGCGCTTGGGTGAGATGATGCGCTGGGCGGGGTACACGCCGCGGTGCCCGCCGACGAGATAGCTGATAAAGGCCACGATGACAAAGAACCCGGCTGCCGTGCCGTGGAACAGGTCGATGGCCATCATGCAGGTGGTGATGGGCACGTTGAGGCCGGCGCAGAACACGCCGAGCATGCCCAGCGCCGCCAGAAAGCTGGGGTCGATTCCGACGAGGCAACCGATCCAGCCGCCGAGCGCCGCACCGATACCAAACAGGGGCGTGACCTCGCCGCCTTGGAATCCGGCACCCAGGGTGAGCGCTGTCACCACGAGCTTGATGACTGCGTCGGCAAGGGTCGTGTTACCGGCGAACCCGGCGCCCGAGAGCCAGGTGGCAAGGCCGGCATACTTCCAGGCGTCGAGCATCGCGTAGGCCGCGAGCACCACGAGCGCGCCCACGAGTGCGCGAGCAAGGTAGTTGGTGATAAAGCGACCGTACAGGCTCTTGACGGTTCGAACCGACCAGGCAAAGAGGCGTGCCATCAAACCGAAGATAATGGCGCTGATAACAACGATGACAACCGTCCGTGGTGTCATGTTGGGAACGCTGGCGATAACATTCGCCTCGTACTCGGTTCCCAAGGCAAGCGACGTAAAGTAGCCGGTAAACGAGGCGACCAGGCAATAGATGCCCGCGGTGTAGTCGATCTTGCCGATAAAGCACATCTCCATGCCAAAGAAAGCTCCGGCAAGGGGCGAGCCGAATACGGCGCCAAAGGCCGACGAGATGCCGGCGAGCATGAGGTCGTGGTGGTCATGCTTTTTGAGGTGGGCGAGGCTCGAGATGTTGCTGGCGATGGTGCCGCCAATCTGCACCGCGGCGCCCTCGCGGCCGGCCGATCCGCCCGTTAGGTGCGTGAGCGTGGAGCAGACGAAGGTGAGGACGGCCATGCGCATATGGATGAGGCGTGTGCCCAGAGCGGAGTCGATGACCAGGTTGTTACCGCGTTTGGCGGCAAGGCCGTGGTTCTTGTACACCCACGCGGTAGCCACGCCCACGACGGGGAGCGTGGCGTAGATCCACGCATGGTGCTCGCGATAATCGGTTGCGATATTCAGCGAGGCCAAAAACGCCCAAGCGGCAACGCCCATGGCGAGCGAGACGATGACGACGAGTACGAGCAACTTAGCGCTCGCAAGTAGGTTGCGGGCGTTGCGGCGCGTGTCGGCAGCCAAGAGATGCTCGGAGCGGGTAAGTTGATGCCTGCCTGCCGTGATGACGTCATTAAGGGAGAAAAAGCCGCCGTCGTCGAGCGGCTGGGAATGATCCTGCGCTTTGTTTGCGCTTTCGGGTTTGTCGTTATGAGCCATACGTTCCTCTTTTAGGTTGCAACGCAAGCATTATAAAACGCGGTAAACGCGACGAGCCGGTGGGTTGGTTTCCATTCTGTTTCGCGGTCTGCAACCGACAGGTGTATTTGCGGGCACAGGCCGAGCCGCGGTCGTGCGTCGGGGGATTATACTGAGACAAGCATAAAGAATCGGCGCCCCTGTTGTGCGCCGTGGCATTAAGAGGTGCATATGGCAGAGAAACTCATTCCGCT
>USPT01000086.1 GCA_900556705.1 uncultured Collinsella sp. | reverse complement strand
CCTGGAACTCCAATATGTTCCTGCGCCTGTTCTTGAACCCGGTCATTTTGGTCCAGAGCCTGCCGATTGTCTTCAAGGGCTTCCTCATGTCGCTCTCGATCGTGCTTGTGGCGTTTCCGCTGGCAATTCCCTTCGGTTTCGCCCTATCGCTCATGCGCATTTCCAAGTCGCGCATCCTGCGCTGCCTTGCCGGTATCTACGTGAATATCATTCGCGGTACGCCGGCGTTCCTGCAGATCTATATCGCGTTCTTCGGTCTGCCGTTGGCCGGCGTCAAGGTTGATGACTACGTGCTCGGCGTCATCGTCATGGCCATGAATTCGTCTGCCTATCTGTGTGAGATCTTCCGTGCCGGTATTCAATCGATCCCCAAGGGCCAAAACGAGGCTGCTCGCTCTCTGGGCATGAATGCCTTCCAGACGCTGCTCTACGTTATGATTCCGCAGACGTTCCGCAATGTTTTGCCTACGCTGACCAGCGAGTTTATCTTGCTTTACAAGGATACGTCGCTGCTTGCGGCCGTGGGTGTGGTCGAGATCGTCATGAACGCCCGTACCATCGTGGCCACGACGGGCTCCATCACGCCGTATGTGGTTGCCGCCCTGTTCTATCTGGTCATCACCCTGCCGCTCGCTCGCTTGGTGAGCGGTCTTGAGGCGAGGCTTTTGGGCACGACCGAGACCAAGAAGAAGCGTCCCGCCAAGAGCGCCGGACAGGTTGTCGCGACGCCTGCCGATCACATCGCCGGTCTGTAAGGAGGTCCTATCATGAGCGAAACCAATAACTCGAACGAGGTCGTCGTCAGTATCAAGAACCTCCAGAAGGCCTTTGGCGACAACGTGGTCCTGCGCGATATCGATCTGGATGTGCACAAGGGTGAGGTCGTTGTGGTCTTGGGCCCCTCGGGCTCGGGCAAGTCGACAATGCTTCGCTGCATCAATCGTCTGGAGCATCCCACGAGCGGCTCGATTGTCGTCGAGGGCGTGGATGTGTGTGCCAAGGGCGTCGACCTCAACAAAGTGCGCACGCACCTGGGCATGGTGTTTCAGCAGTTCAACCTGTTCCCGCACCTGTCAGTCAAAAAGAACGTCATGCTTGCGCAGCAGAAGGTGCTCAAGCGCAGCAAGGAAGAGGCCGAGAAGATCGCCGTCGAGGAACTCACCAAGGTCGGTCTGGCCGAGCGCATCGATTTTATGCCGAGTCAGCTTTCGGGCGGCCAGCAGCAGCGCGTTGCCATCGCCCGCGCCCTGTCGATGAACCCGCACGTCATGCTCTTTGACGAGGCCACCTCGGCGCTCGACCCTGAGCTCGTGCGCGACGTCTTGGGCGTCATGCGCGACCTGGCGCGCGACGGTATGACCATGATTGTCGTGACGCACGAGATGGGCTTTGCCCGCGATGTCGCCGACCGCGTCGTCTTTATGGACGGCGGCGTTATCGTGGAAGAGGGCACGCCGAGCGAGGTCTTCGACCATCCTAAGAGCGAACGCACCAAGGCGTTTTTGGGCAATATCTCGTAGCCGCTTTATATGACTGACATAGCAGAAAACGGGAGCCGGATGTGATCCGGCTCCCGTTTTTGTTGGGACGCGAATGTGTTTTGGCGCAGAGCGCGTTACGGGCGGAGCTCATTGCCGCTAGGCGAGCTCGGCTCCAAGGGCGCGGCAGGCCGCCTCGCCCTCATCGTCGGGGGCGTCGTAACAGATGACGGAGTCGACCACGTTGACGCCTGCCTCATCGGCGTCCGCCTTCCAATTGTCCATCCATTCGCCTTCGGCCCACGAATAAGAGCCAAAGAGGACGACCTTCTTGTCGCCGAGGGTCTCCTTGACTTCGTCCCACATCGGTTGGAACTCATCGTATTCAAGCTCCTCGGAGCCCATGGCGGGGCAACCGAAGGCGAGGGCATCATAGTCGGCGGCCCTGCCGGCAGAGAAGTCGGCGCAGGGGATGACTTCGGCCTCGGCGCCCGCGGACGTGGTGCCCTCGGCAACGAGGTTTGCCATGGCCTCGGTGTTGCCCGTGCCGCTCCAATAGACGACGGCGATCTTGCTCATGTTGAGTCCTTTCGGTTGTGCGGCGTGCGGCCGCGGTTTGTACGTTCTATCGGGTCGCCTGGGCAAGTTGCGCCAAGCTGCAGCCCTGCTGATAGATATACGTGAGGTATTGCGTGCAGGCGCGATAGGAGTCGAAGGTCGTGAGCGCCTGCTCGACATTCGTGTAGACCTTCCAGGCGCCAAAGACCTTGTAGTTTTCGCCATGCTGGACGATAAACTGATGCACGTCTTCGTAGGGATAGCCCAAAAAGTAGCCAATTTCGTGGGGGAACTCGCAGGTGCAGCCGTTGTCGCAGTGTGCTTGATGGTCCAATGCGCATCGGGTTTGGCCGCATGCGCATTCCGCGGCGTTATTGCTTGCGAGCGTGATGCGCGATGCCAGATGCACAAGACATGCCGAGAGGTTGCCGGTGTCGTAGCCCTCCTTGGTGAGTGCCGTTTTGGCGCGCGGGTCAGCAAGATAAGTGGCGAGGCTATTGGGCCGACATGCGTATACGAGCGCCCCGCAGGGGCGCCAGACCAAAACGCTCAGATGGATGCCGAACGGATTAAGCTCGTGATTGCACTGAGCGATAACGTTGAGCAGATGTGCTCGGCGATCCTCGATCGCCGCAGTTGCACTCGAGCCGTTTTGATCGGCATAGACTCCTGGATAGGTAAAGAGCGATGCCGGCTTGATGCCCGCAAGCATGGGAGAGCAGTTGCGAACAACCGCCGCCTGAAACGTTGGAATGTCTATAGTTCGAGTCATGACGCCACTGCTGTCCTTTCCTGTTAGCCTAGGAAAACTTATACACGAAAGTAAGCCTTGGTCAACTAAAAAGTTTGAAGAGGGAAACTAATTGACTGAACTGACATGAGTTTGGAGTAAGATGGGGCACCCCACGGGGTATCTCTGAAATGGACCGTAAGGAAGGGGAGCGTATGAGTGACTTGCTCAACCCTGCGAATCTCATCGTGCTGGCCGTCATTGCCGTCGGCATGTTTTTTGGGCTGCGTCGCATTGCCGCATCGACACACGGGAAGAGTTGTTGCAGCGATGGTACGAGCGGCAAGAAGGCCAAAAAGGTTGTTGTGGTGGATACCGATGCGTCGCACTATCCCTATAGCGATGAGCTGCTCATCGGCGGCATGAGCTGTGACGGCTGCGCTCAGAACGTAGCCAATGCCCTCAATGCGCTGGACGGCGTGTGGGCAACGGTAACGTACGCGGACCACACAGCACGCGTACGCTCGAAGCGCCCGGTTGATCGCGACACACTCGAGTCGGCGGTGAGGGGCGCGGGCTATTACGTTATGAAAATGTAGGCGTTGCCCTCTCCGGTGGATACCGGCCTCCTGCCCATTGTGACTATCGGCATCCAAAAATTTGCGCAAAAAATAACCTTTAGATGCGGCAAAAGTGGAGTTTGGTGACGGTTCGCGCGGAATTCGCTACCAATCGAGCATCTATTAACCCGTCCAAAAAATTACAGGTGTATAATTAACCCGTCCAAAAAATTACAGGTGTATATTTATACGATGATTATTGCTGTGCTCAGATTGCAATTAGCCGTGGACAGAAATGAAGAATGCTAAAACTGGGCTTAAGGACAGGGGAGGCTATAGCCTTATGAGACGAGTGGGAACACTTGGCTTGGTGGCAGCGCTTGCCGCTATCTTGGTATCGCCGCTGCCGGCGCACGCCGAAGACGCATCGGGTGCCGTTACCTACAATGCGGGAAATGGGTATTCCTTTGAGAAGCTCTCGCATCCTACGGTAGGAACGTCGCAGCCGGATGGCATCGTCGACTACCAGGGTAACGGTGCCGTTGCCGTTCCGGGCGCCGATGGTAATACGGCCAACAACGAAGGCGATCGCGGCCAGAGCTACACTTGGGCGGCTGCGAGCTATGGTGACTGGCTTTATGTGGGCACCTGCTATGCGGCGATGGGCAACACGCTGACGCTCATGAACAGCACGCTGGGCGATTCCTTTGATGTCGAAACCATGCGCCTGACGCTGGAGGCCATGTTTAACGGTACCTTCTTCTATGGACAGCAGAAGGAGGACGGCACGGCCGACAAGGACAGCGGCGGCATCTTGGTCAAGATCAATACCAAGACCGGTGAGACCAAGCTGCTACTCTCTGAATCGCTCAACGGCGTCGCTCCTTTGTTCCGCAATGCCGTGAGCTATAAGGGTAAGCTCTATTTCTGCGGCAGCGTCAGGACCAATGACGGCAAAGGCGGCCTGCCTGCTGTATACGAGATCGATCCTAAGACGGATGAGTACAAAGTTGTCTATCAGGGCCTTTCGAGCATGCAGGATTACGGTGCTGCCTACAAGCAGGGCATTTCTACCGGTATCCGCGGCATGTGCGTCCATGATGGCCAGCTCGTCATCAGTAATGTGGGTAAAGACGCGAACGGTAATTTTGTGTCGACAATCCTGACGTCGTCTGACCCCTCGAAGGGCCAGGACAGCTTCACCGAGATTGCCAACTCGGAGACGCTGTTTGGCTATCCGGCGATTCGCTATCAGGACAGCATCTACGGCGGCGCCATTTGGGATATGGTCTCGTACAATGGCCATCTCTATGCGACCATCTGCACCGGTACGCCCGAGAACGCTCCCGATGATAATTCCATGCAGTCGTTTGCCATGGTCCGTGGCGACAAGAATGCCGACGGCAGCTATTCGTGGACTCCCATTGTCGGCGATCAGAAGACGGACGGTGCAAAGTACTGCTTTGGCATCGATCCTGCCCGTACCCGTTCTGGCGCTGCCAACCTCATCGTCTACAACGACTACCTCTATATCGGTG
>USPT01000085.1 GCA_900556705.1 uncultured Collinsella sp. | reverse complement strand
CGGGACGCATGGACAGGTGATAGGTGTTGGCAAGCACGATCTGGGCGCCGAGCTGCTTGACGGTCTCGGTGGGGATGCCCTTGACGTTTGCCTTGGTGCCCACGGGCATAAAGATTGGCGTCTCGATGTCGCCGTGCGGGGTGTGCAGTACGCCGGCACGCGCGTGCGTCGTCGGATCCTCGGCAATCAGGTCGAATTTAAAAAGGCTCTGGTCCATAAACTGGAACTCCTTGGTTGCGGTTCATACGCAAACCATTATACGGGCAACCCGCAAGGAGCACCGACTCGACAAAAACTGGCGCAAAGGGGTCATAGTCGTTGGGGACATTCTTAAACGACTACATCCAACAGCCAAGGTAACGCCGATGTTATGGCACCGACAGCGAAAACCCGCCAGAGCGAGCAAGGTGCCTTGAAACAAGGCGGCATTGATCTTTTGATCATGCCGCCGAAGTTGAAAGGCAGATTGCCGCTCTGGCGGGTTTGCAGCGTCGACTGGTTACGCGGTTTGGTAAAACCGCGTAACCCCTAAGGCCGCTGGCCCATGCCACCCTCGAGGGTGACGGTCTCGCCGTTCATGTACTTAAAGTCGGGACCGCAGAGCTGAACGACCACGCGTCCGATTTCCTTCTCGACGTCGCCGTAGTGACCAGCCGGCGGCATGTGGACGTTGGCCTTGAAAGCCTCGGGGTAAGCATCCTGGAAGTTCTCGAGCGCAGCGGTCCAAGCAAGCGGGCAAACGATATTGACGTTGATGCCGTCCTTGCCCCACTCGTTGGCGGCAACGCGGGTCAGGCCGCGGATGCCCTCCTTGGCGGCAGCATAGCTGCACTGGCCATAGTTGCCAAACAGGCCGGCGCCCGAGGCAAAGTTGACCACGGAGCCCTTGGTCTCCTTCAGGTGCGGATAGGCCTTCTGCATGTACAGATAGGTAGCATACAGACCGGAGTAAATGGCCAGGTTAAACTGATCCATGGTGTGATCGGCGATGGTCACACCCGAGGCGCTGGCCTGAGCATTGTTGACGACGGCGTCGATGCGGCCGAACTCCTCAATGGCCTTGTCGATGACGTTCTGGACAACGGCCTCGTTATCCTGGCCAGCCGAGACATCGGCCTGAACAGGCAGAACCTTGACACCGTACTCGGCCTCGAGAGACTCCTTGGCGGCCTCGAGCTTGGCGACGTTGCGGCCGGTGATGACGAGGTTCGCGCCCTCCTTGGCAAATGCGATATCGATGCCGTAGCCGATGGAGCCAGCGGAACCGTCCTTAAGCGTGGCCTTGCCGCCGCCGGTGACGATCACGGTCTTACCAGTGAAAAGTCCCATACAAAGTCCTTTCAAATCGCGACGGGCACGCCCGCCGACTGCGCGTATCCAACTTCACGCGCCAAAAGCTGAGATGCAACTTTAGCGTGTTCAAGCGAAAATAAAAGACCGCGGTAGGCGAACGGCACCACGTCGTTCGGCGAAGGGATTGTCAAGTACAAACTGGATAAAGCGGCCGAGTTATCGTTATCAGATCGAGCCATCGAACACGTTTTGAAACTTTGCTGCAGCGCGTGGGATGTCGGCGCGAGACTTTATCATAGGGTGACAAACAACGATGAGGAGCACATGCCTATGACAGACGAGCTGGACCCCCAGACTCAGCAGCATATTGATCATTCCGAAGACGCCATCGACGACTGCGATACTCCTACCTGCGTCGACGCCTCCACCGATGCGCCCGCCACCGCAGATGCGCACGCCGGTGCGGATAAGGCAACAGACACAGACGATACTGTCGAGCATGATGAAAGCGAGCAGCCGGAGCCGAGCGATGCCGAACCTGACACGGACCCCGCCCCGCAAGCAGCGGGCCCCATCGAGGTGTCTTCGGAAGAAGAGCTCGATGCCGTCATGGACTCCATGATGGATGCCGTCAAAGCGATGAAAGACGCCGTGGCCGATGCCGATATTGATGCCGAGGAAGAGGAGGCCGCCGAGGCGGCCTCGACCTTTGTACCCGGCGAGACCCCCGTTGCCGACCAGGGCAGCACCATGCCCTCGTTTCTGCAGCTCGAGCACCCCACGATTGGCGCCGATGCGGTCGATCCGCACGCAGCGGGCTTTTCTGTGGTCGAGGGCGGTACCGGCAATATCGCCGCGCCGCAGGCTGCCGATGCGGACGCTGTCGACACCGCTCGCCCGATCGCCCCGCACTCCCCCGACGTGAACCGCGATCTGGGGACCGCTGTCTCGAACACCGCGAACGCCGTGGGCACCTTTATTGCCCAGGGCGCCTCGGCCATGCGCGAGATGAACGCCGCGAAAAAGGCACTTGCCGATGCCCGCGCCCACCTGGCCGAACTTGAGCAGCGCATTGTCGATCAGGCCGAGGAGCTCGAGACGCGCCAGGATATCGCAGGCCGCTACGACCAGATCGTCGCCGACCAGCGTCAGGCGATCGCCACAGCGCAAAAGACCGCTGCGGCAGCCGAGATTGACCGTGATGCCCACGCCGCCAAAGCGACAGAGCTCAAGAGTCAGCTCGAACAAATGAAGACAGAGGATGACGCGACTGAGCTCCGCCTGAAGGCCGCGCTCGACGCCGTGGAGGCCCGCGAGGCAAGCTCGCGCGAGACCGGCAACCGCCTCGTTCGACGTCTTGAGGATTCCAAGCGCATCCGCGACAAGGTGCAGGCCGAGCGAGACGCCGGCATTGCCGCCGCACAACAAACCGTCGACGCCACGCGCGCCCAGCTCGAGACGCTGCGTCATGAGTATGCCGAGCTGCAACGCAATCCCTCGGCAAATCCCGCCAACTATACGGTGCGCACCAGCGAGCTCTCGATGCAGATCTCCGACACGGCAGATGCCCTGCGTAAAGCCGAAGAAGATGTCCCGCGCATCACTGCCGACCTTGAGCACTCGCTTGCCGCAGCCGAGCAGGCCGTCGAGCAGGCTCAAGCCCCCATTGCCGAAGCCAAACGCGCGCACCAAGCCGTGACGACTGAGGCTGATGCCGCGCGCGACGAGCTGCAGACGGCGAAAACTGCCGCCACGACGCGCCAGCGCGAACTGCGCGAGAAGATCGCCGCCGAGGACAAGGCACGCCGCGACCAAGAGCAAAGCATCGCCAACGCCCAAGCAGATGCCGCACATGCACAGTCGATCATCGAGCAGGCGACCGAGGTACATGACCATCCAGAGATCACTGAGTCGCTTGCAGGATCCTTGGCCCGAGACAAAGCCGAACACGCCGAGACCGAGCGAGAAGTCGCCCAGCTCGAGGCCACCGAGGACGCGGTGCGCGAGCGCACCCGCGACTCACGCATCAAATTCACCGGCGCCATCGTCTGCATCGTCGCCGCAATCCTGGTGATCATCCTAGTCTGGCTGTTCGCGAGCAAGTAAACCAGCCGCCAAAAAAACGCTCAACGCAGTTGCGGTGAGATAGTTCCTGTTTAGCCAAAAAGGCCAATTCAAGAACTATCTCACCGCAACTTATTTAGATTGATGCAAGGTAGTCGTTTAAGAACGTCCCCAATGACTACACCGATGTTTTGTTGACAACCAAAGAAATGCCGGTGTTTTGGCAACGACAGACACTATGACCCAATCCAGGGGCACGGAAACGACAGGAGCCCCCGCTCGTGACCGCGGGTCGGGGCTGCGACAATGTTGTTGAAGTGCCAGAGGCGCAGCCGCGCCGCAACGAGGTTGGGAGGCTCCCATGCCAAAGTATTCTACCGCGTTCGGGATGGACGTACACCTCAGGTCCACCACCGTCTGCGCGCTCGACGCGGAGACGGGCGAGGCCGTGACGAGGAGGTTCCGCGGCAACCCGTGGGGCGAGGTCGCGGAGTGGATGTCGGGCTTCCCCGGCCCGTCTCTCGCCGCCTACGAGAGCGGCTACCTCGGCTTCGCCCCGCAGAGGGAGCTCTCCGGGCTCGGCGTCGACTGCGTCGTCGCGGCCGTCTCCAAGGTCCCGAGGTCGGCGGCCGACCTCTCGTCCAAGAACGACCGCAACGACGCGGCCAGGATGGCCAAGGCGATACTGTCGCACGATATCTCCCCGGTATGGGTGCCGTCCCCCGAGATCGAGGGGCTCAGGGACCTCGCCGGGGCCCACGACGCGGCGACCGCGAGGCTCGCGGCGGCGAAGCAGCGGCTCCTGGCGTTCCTGGCCCGCCGCGGCTACGCCTACGGCGGCACGACGCCGGCCGGCAACCCCCGGAGGTACTGGACGTACGGCTTCCTCAGGTGGCTCGACGGCATACACCCCGCCGACGACGGCGGCATCCGGGCGCTTGCGGCGCTGAGGAACGAGGTCGAGGCGGCCGACGAGACGAGGGAGGCCGTCCTCGCCGAATACAGGGCCGCCGTCGCGGCGGGCCCCCTCTCGGCCGAGGTCGAGGCGCTCCAGTCGATCAAGGGGTGCGGGTTCGCGCTCGCCGCCGCCTTCGCGGCCGAGGTCGGCGACTTCTCGAGGTTCCGCTCCGGCCGGCAGGTGACGGCCTACTTCGGCCTCGCCCCGAAGCAGAGGTCGAGCGCGGACTCCGTGCGCCTCGGCGGGATCAGCGGGGCCGGCAACGCGCTCGTCAGGAAGCTGGCGGTCGAGGGGTCCTGGTGCTACGCCCAGGCCGGCCACCAGCCGAAGCTGATGCCCAAGGGCTCCGGCGTCCCCCTCGAGGTAAGGATGCACGGGAGGAAGGGGTCCGAGCGCCTGCTCCGGCGACGCGAGGAGATGCTCGAGAGGGGCATGCCCCAGGCGAAGGCGAACGCCGCCACCGCCGCCGAGCTCGTGAGGTGGCTGTGGGCACTCGGCGCGATGTGCCGGGAGGCCGGCGAATAGACATAGCCCCCATTACAGTTTGAGTTGTCCGAAAGGGCGGCTCTTTTCCGTTGCATGGCTAT
>USPT01000084.1 GCA_900556705.1 uncultured Collinsella sp. | reverse complement strand
CAGCAGCGCTTGGTATGTGCAAAAGCGCTTTGACCTGTCCAAGCCCGCCGCATTCCTGCTTTCCCTCTCGTTCACGTTTTGCAGCTGGACCATCAGCAACCTGCGCAACCCGCTCTGGATCGATTGCCTGATCCTGCTGCCCATCTGCGCCTACGGATGTCACGAGCTCATCCGCAAGCAGCGCACGATCCGCCTCGTCATCGCAACGGCGCTCAATGTCATGTTCTGCTGGTATACGGCCTACATCAGCCTCCTGTTCCTCTGCATCTTCGTATTGGTCGAATTTGTCGATTATGTTGCAGAAGAAGGATTTAGCTGGAAGCTCATGCTCGATCGGGCCCTACGATTCGCCGGGGCCATCGCGCTTGGGCTGCTCCTGTCCGCCTGGACCTTTTTGCCGACCATCCTTGCCATGTCCAAGGGCGGTCCCGTTCTGGCACTTGGCCCCCTGCTTAAAACCAGCCTCAAGTCGCTCATCAGGGGCTTTCTTCCCTGCATGTGGGTAAACAACGAAAGCACACCGCAGTTCTATTGCGGCATCATCATGATGCTGCTCGCGGCGAGCCTGCTGGTTAACCGCACGGTTTCAATCAAGACGCGCATCGCAACACTCGTCGTCACGATAATCCTGGTCGCAAGCTCCGTTTTGAGCCCGCTCGAGTATATCTGGTGCGGCATGCGCGTTCCCAATGGCTTCTACTCACGCACGGCTTTTTTGCTGTGCTTCTTTGCGCTGTGGGCCGCAGGATACGCGCTGCAGAAACTCAAAGAGCGGTCAACATTACGTCGAGCCCATTGTCCAGCCATTATCCTGCCACTCCTGGCACTCACGGCAATTGAACTATTTGCCAACGCCCATGTAATGTGGAATCAGCTGTACACAGGCTATTCCGAAGAAGCCAACAGCACCTATGTCGCCACCGCAACCAACACGATCACAGCCATTCAAGACCAGGATTCTGCGCCGTTCTATCGCATTGACCGCACGACCACACGCGTCGACAGCGCCGCCCTCAACGAAGGCCTAGCGCTTGGGTACAACCAGTTGTCTTCGTATTCGTCCGCCAACAACCCGCAGGCCATCGCACTGCTCAATTCCCTTGGATACAGCAGCGTCGGCGAATTCTCGACCCGTTATGCCGAGCCCATTCTCGCCGTCGATGCCCTACTGGGAGTCAAGTATGCTATTCCTGAAAACGCGCCTGCAGGATACGTTTCAGCCAAGACGAATAAGGCCGACCCCACAAGCGCGGTGTACGAGAACCCCTATGCGCTCAGCATTGGCATCGCAGCCTCAAGCGATATCAAAAACAGCACGCTGAAGAGCGAGAACCCCTTCGAAAAGCAGAACGACCTCTACAGCAAAATCCTAGGCCGCGAGGTCGAGCTCTATACCAAGATCGAGGCCACGAGCACGGAGAATGGCGATAGCTTAAAGCAATGGAGCGTTACTGTACCGGCAAGCTCCATCGGGTATCTCTACATCAACAAAGATGCGACCGCCGGCAGTTATTGGCCCGTCGCCCTCACCATCGACCAGCGAACAATCAAAAACGAGGCTTGGAGATTCGACAACAATATCCGACAGATTGCAGACGCATCGGACACACCGAGCCAGCATACGGTGGCAATCGGAGTCGCAGAGGGCTATACAGACATGCCTCAAGACAATGAGCCGGTCTTTTACACCCTCAATCTGGACGTTTTCGAGCAGATTATTAACGAACTTAAGACGAGCGAGTTTATTCCGACGGTTTTTGAGGATGGAAGGATCGAAGGCGAGTATACCGCCAAGGATGACGGCAACCTGCTGCTGAGAGTTCCGTACGATGAGGGCTGGAACGTAACGGTAAACGGAACGGCCGCAGAACTAACGCCCGCTGCCGATAAGGGCCTGTCGTCCCTGAACATGCAGAAAGGCGCGAATAGGATCGTGATGACCTACAAGACCCCGGGCGCCCTTGCGGGACTTGCAGTGAGCCTGGCGACCGCCGCCGCCCTTGTTGCAGCGGGGCTATACGCCAGGCATAAGAAAAGCCGCCGTTAACAAGCGGCGGCTTTTACTCTCGAAAAGTTAATAGCGGCTAAAGCGTCTTGAGGTACTCCCCCAGCTCTTCCTCCCAGTCGGGCATGTGGAAGCCGACCGACTCGAGCTTGGACAGGTCGAGCGCGGAGTGGACCGGGCGCGGGGCGATGGGGCCCGCGGCGCTCGCGTAGTAGTCGGCGGTCGATACCGGCACGACCTTCTCCCCGTTGCCGTTGGCGGCCTCGAAGACGGCGCGGGCGATATCGGCCCAGGACTTGACGGCGCCGGAGCCCGTGCAGTCGTAGGTGCCGTAGGGGGCGTGCGTCCCCAGCACGTGGAAGATGGCCCCGGCCATGTCGCGCGTGAAGGTCAGGCGGCCCAGCTGGTCGTCGACGACCGTGACCTGCGTGAGCCCGTCCTCCGGGTCGGCGACGCGGTCGGACAGCCCCTTCATGGTCTTGACGAAGTTGTGCCCCTCGCCGATGACCCAGGAGCTGCGCATGACGTAGTGGCGCGAGCACCCGGCCACGGCGATGTCGCCGGCGGCCTTGGTCTGGCCGTAGACGGACAGCGGGCTGAGGGGCTCCTCCTCGTCATGCACCTCGGCGGTGCCGTCGAAGACGTAGTCGGAGGACACGTGGACGAGGGTGATCCCGTGCTCGGCGCAGGTGCGGGCCAGAAGCGCCGGGCCGGTCGCGTTGGCCTTCCAGGCAGTGGCGCGGCCCTCGGGGGTCTCCGCCCTGTCCACGGCCGTGTAGGCGCCGCAGTTGATCACGGTGCCGTAGAGCGACCAGTCGTACTTGCCGTAGGCCGCCGGGTCGGACATGTCGAAGGTGTCGATGTCGCAGAAGTCGAAGTCCTTCGCCACGCCGCGCTCCTCGGCGAGCGCACGCACCGCATGGCCCAGCTGGCCGTTGCAGCCGGTGACGAGCGTCCTCTTGGGCGCCATGGGGACGACGTCGGCGAGCATCGGGTGGTTGAGGTCGGCATCGGAGACGGTGGCCTCGTCGAGGGGGATCGGCCACTCGATGGCGAGCTCGGGGTCGGCGAGGTTCACGAAGGTGTAGGTCCTCTTCAGCTCCAACGACCAGTGGGCGTCCACCAGGTAGGTGTAGGCGGTGCCGTCCTCCAAGGCCTGGAAGGAGTTGCCAACGCCGCGCGGGACGTAGATGGCCTTGCTCGGGTCAAGCGTGCAGGTGTAGACCTTGCCGTAGGTGGCGCTGCCCTCGCGAAGGTCCACCCAGGCGCCGAAGACCGAGCCGCGGGCCACCGAGATGAACTTGTCCCAGGGCTCGGCGTGGATGCCGCGGGTGACGCCGCGGCTGTCGTTGTAGGAGATGTTGTTCTGGACGACCCTGAGATCGGGGATGCCCAGGGCGGTCATCTTGGCGCGCTGCCAGTTCTCCTTGAACCAGCCGCGCGAGTCGCCGTGGACGGCGAGGTCGACGACCTTGAGGCCCCCGATGCCGGTCTCGGCGACGGAGAGGTCCTTCTCGAATGCGATGTCTGCCATATGGGAAAAGCTCCTATCGAAGAGGTTCAGGTTGCGGGCGCCCGCGCGGGGCCGCAGGGTCATCCCCATGCCCTGCGGCCCCGCGGGGCGCCCCGCGGTGCGGTTCGCCGGAATGCAGTCTTACTGGCCCTGTGCGCGGTAGCGGGCCTCGGTGGCCTCCTTGGCGGGGCGCCACCAGGACTCGTTGGCGACGTACCAGTCGATGGTGGCCTTGAGTCCCTCCGCGAAGTCGGTGTGGGCCGGCCTCCAGCCCAGCTCGCGCTGCAGCTTGGTGGAGTCGATGGCGTAGCGGCGGTCGTGGCCGGGGCGGTCGGCGACCCAGTCGAAGTCCTCGGGGTCGCGGCCCATGGCCGTGAGTATCATGCGCAGGACCGTGATATTGTCCCTCTCGCCGTCGGCGCCGATGAGGTAGGTCTCCCCCATCCGGCCCTTGGTGAGGATGTCCCAGACGGCCGAGGAGTGGTCCTCGGTGTGGATCCAGTCGCGGACGTTCTCGCCCTTCCCGTAGAGCTTGGGGCGGACGCCGTCGATGATGTTGGTGATCTGGCGCGGGATGAACTTCTCCACGTGCTGGTAGGGGCCGTAGTTGTTGGAGCAGTTGGAGATCGTGGCGCGCAGGCCGTAGGTGCGGGTCCAGGCGCGGACCAGCATGTCGGAGGACGCCTTGGTGCTCGAGTAAGGGCTGCTCGGGTGGTACGGCGTCTCCTCGGTGAACTTGGCCGGGTCGTCGAGCGCCAGGTCGCCGTAGACTTCGTCGGTGGAGACGTGGTGGTAGCGGATGCCGTACTTGCGGACGGCCTCCAGCAGGCGGAAGGTGCCCTCCACGTTGGTGCGCAGGAACGGCTCGGGGTCCGCGATGGAGTTGTCGTTGTGGCTCTCGGCGGCGTAGTGCACGATCGCGTCGTGGCCCGGCACCAGCCTGTCCAGCAGCTCCGCGTCGCAGATGTCGCCGACGACGAGCTCCACGCGGTCGGAGGGCAGCCCGGCGATGTTCTCGGGGTTGCCGGCGTAGGTCAGCTTGTCCAGGACGGTGACATGGACGCCCGGGTGGTTGTCCACGACGTAGTGCACGAAGTTGCTGCCGATGAAGCCGCAGCCGCCCGTGACGATGATGTTGTGGGGTTCAAAAATCTCAGACATGAAAATCCAATCTGAAGCATGTACAGCTTCTTTAGTATGCCGCAGGAAGTGACGCCGCGACACTATTCAACAAAACTATCGGACATTTCGGCATGCGATAAGAGCCATAACCTTCGCAGAATTACTTCCCCTACAAAACGCCTCCGGAATGCAGTGTTAGCGCCGGGCGATTTTAGCCGCTAATAGTCAAACGATTTTGACCAATCCCGGTCACCGAATAATGGCCACCGTGCCTCCCCGCCGCCACT
>USPT01000083.1 GCA_900556705.1 uncultured Collinsella sp. | reverse complement strand
GATATCGGACATCGCGAAAGCATAGGGGTAAGGGAGCTGAACGATGAAGGAGAAGAAGATGGGGATGCGCGCTGCGTTGATGCGTCTGCTGGGTATCGCAACCGTGGCATGCGCGCTCGTGGCGACGCCGGCCGTGGCAAACGCCGAGACGCAGGTTATGCCCGACGGGGTGAGGGCGGAGGTGCTGTCGCTTAAGCAGGCCAACAACGAACCCGTCCAAATCACCGAGCCGGGCAGTTACGTACTTAAGACGGCTGAGGGTGAGGTCACGCCATCTTCGGGTTACACCATCGACGCGCCGGATGCGTCTCGGATTAATCCTGTGAGGATCTACATCGATGGTACGGTCTACGTGAACGATAAGACTAACTGGCGGGTTGAGCAAACTCGATGGCTGTTCAACATCAAACAGGGTAGCAATATCGAGTTCATCGGTGTCAACAATCCGTGCGTCAGCTTCCATAGAAACCAAAAGCAATTTGAGTCCGTAAGCGGCTTTTTGACCGACCGCTATTACAGCGGTGGCTACAAAAAGGCATCGGGCGACATCTCGGTTGGCCTGGGGGTTGGCGACGGCTCGCAGAATTTCATTCTCTCGTATGGCAGCAAGTACGAGCAAAAGGTACCTGCGATTTCCCTGGGTAGCACCGAGGGCAAGTTAACCGCCAAGTTCGAAAAAATGAAGATCCAAGGCTATGTTGGCAAATCGGGCGCAGTGGCGGGCAACGCCCAAGAGTATGCCGTTCCTGTACATCTCTTCCGTGAGGGCAGGGATACGACTGGCGGCAATACCAACTCCTTCGCGGCGACTTTTACCGACTGTGTGTTCTGCGATACGTCTGGAGACTTCAATGGTGCTGTTTCCGTCGATGGCAACAGCAGCTTCAAGATGCCCAAAGACGGAAGCGCTGTCGCAAAGTTGACGGCGACGTTCAACAATTGCAGCTTCACTGGCAGCAATGGGGAGAACGTGGGCGTCAGGCAGACGAACAATAGTTACAGCTCAGTCGAAGCGGCTCGTTATTTTACTAATTCTTCTGTCCTTAATACCTATGCTGTCGCAGGCGTGATGGGCGTCACCAACGCTACGGTCAACCTCAACGACTGCAAGATGAGCAACTTCCACAGCACGCGTTCGAGCTCGGCCGACAACACTTTGACAGTCGATGCCCTTAATGTTGCACGAAGCGCTCGCTGCAACATAAACGGCGGCGAAATTTCTCGCTATGGCGCGCGCGGCAATACGTGCGTGGTATACGCCGCCGGAACCCTTACCCTTAACGGATCGCCGGAAATCGCGAGCTACTGGAAGAACAGCCACGCCGACGATACTAATTATGGCGACAAGTACACTGAAGCTGATAAGGCTACGGGAACCGCCAAGAGCCTGTATGTCCCGAAGAAAAAGAGTGTCGATGCCAACGTCCCGGCGCTGAATATCGCGTCTGACTTCTCCGTACGCGGAGGCTTTGGAGACAATGTTTGGATCTCGATTGAGGAGACTGCGGACAGTAATGGCGTAAAGTCGCGTGTCCTTGGCACCTGCGAATCCAACAAGATCGAAGGCGTTGTGCCAGACGGCTCGTCCGAGAACGACGACAACTCCGACAAGTACGAGGTCGTGAACCTTAACGGCGACCTCACCTTCCGCGAGACCATCCACCAACACAAGTGGAAGGTCGAAGCTGACGGCATGGGCGTTAAGGCGTCGTGCGTGGGTCCGTTCCGCAACAGCGAGTGCGAATATGGTATGGGCGAGGACGGCGAGCCCAAAAAGTACCTGAGGGCCACGTATAAGCTTTCCATGTCCAAGGCAACGAGCTCTCAGAGCACCGAGCTTGTCTATGACGGCTGCCCGGTCAAGATTGCTTTGAACAAGGACGGCGCGTGGAATCTAGAGCAGATGGGCGTAACTGCCAGCGGTGAATTCACGTGGTATCAGTGCAAGTCCCAGGCGGATGCCGAGGCATATAAAAACGGCACCAAGCTCAAGGGCGCCCCGACGGACGCCGGCTACTACTATGTCGTTACGAGCTTTAAGACTGCCTCTGGTCAGACGCTCGAGGGCAAGAAGTCTTTTGAGATTTCGCAGCGCCGCTTGGTCAAGAATCAATCCTACAAGTTCACCCTTAAAGACGGCGGCAAGGGCGCGGGCAAGTATGCCTATGACGGCAAGGAACATCAGCCTGTCGTTGAAAGTGCAAAGTTCAAGAACGGTGCCGGCGAGTGGGTCGATCTCGTTGAGGGCAAGGATTACGAGCTCAGCGCTCGAAGTGAATCCGGACTGAAGCAGACCGAGCCAGGACAATACGAGTGCATTGTCATCGGTAAGGGCAACTTCACGACCGATGGCGGCACCACAAGTGTTCTGACGCTCAAATGGGAGATCGTTGACGTTTCGCGCTTTGACCTCGAGGTCGCTGGCTTCGATGGCACCTATGATGGCGACGAGCACGGCATTACGGTCAACGTTAAGAACGATCCTGTTCCGGCGGATATGAAGATCGAGTACTGCGAAGAGGGCGGCGATTGGACGACGAAAAAGCCGACCTATCGCAATGCGGCCGAGTACACGACATCCTATCGTGTGACGGCTTCTGACTACCTGACCGTCACGGGCAGCGCGACTGTGAAGATTTCCAAGGCCGATCAGAAGGCGCCGACTGGACTCGTGGGTAATAATTGGACCACTTGCAGCAGCAAGGACGGCTCTATCTCGGGCGTGACCAAGGCGATGGAATACCGTCGCGGGTCGAGCGGGAGCTATCAGAAGATAACGTCTGACGGTAAACTGACCGGGCTTACGAAGTCGGGAACGTATTACGTCCGCTTTGCCGAGGATAGCAACCACAATGCGTCTGCCGATGCCGAGGTTAAGATCGAGCAGGGCCCCCATGCCGTTGCCGACAACGCTGCCTGGAAGCCGAATGGCGAAGGTAGCCACGTTAAGGTCTGCAAGTATTGCAAGAAGACTCAGGAGCGCCAGCCCTGCAGGTGGAAATATGAGATCGTTACGCCCGCCACGCCTGAGGCCGATGGTGTTCGTCAAAAGGTCTGCAGGGTTTGCAGCGGCAGGTGGGATGAAGAGCGTTATACCTACGTGGACACTTACGCCCCCACCATTTATGACCTCTGGGTAGATAAGGCCTACTGCGAGAGCGTTTCGTTTGACGTGTTCGATGACCGCGACGAGACGGTGGCGGTTACCGATAACGGCAAGGAGCTCAAGGCTGGCAAGGACGGAAAGTACACGGTTAAGGCCGCTGAAGGCGATGCCGGTACAGAGCATGTAATCGTGGCTACGGACACTGCCGGCAACAAAGAGACCATCACAATTAAGATGTACGCCGAGCATGCGTATAAATGGACAATCGACAAGCAGCCGACGGTTACCGAGACCGGCTCCAAACATGGTACGTGCTCCGTGTGCGGCCATGAGTCGGGCGCGGTAGAGATTCCGGCCCTGGCTGTTAAGGGCTATTCGGGCAAATATGACGGCAAGGACCACTCTGTCGATGCTTCGGCCCTGCCCGAGGGCGCCGTCGTTGAGTACAAGGCTGCTGACGGCAGCTGGACGAGCGATGCGCCCAGCATTAGGGACGCCGGCAGTGTGACGGTCGACTATCGCGTCACGATTGATGACGCGGCGGTTGAGGGCCAGGTGACACTCGAGGTCACTCCGCTCGCGATCACGGTTTCCGCTTTGGACGCCTCCAAGACGTACGGCGATTCTGATCCCGCGCTGGGGTGGGAGGTCACCAAGGGCAAGCTTGTCAAGGACGAGAGCCTCCAGGGCATCACCGTCTCTCGCGAGGTCGGCGAGGCCGTGCGCAAGGACGGCTACGCCGTGACGGCAGCGCAGTCCGAAGGCGCCAACCCCAACTACAAGATTACGTTCAAGGATGGCACCTTTACGATCGGCAAGCGCGAGCTCTCCGTAACGTGGGACACCACTACTGAGTTCACCTACGACGGCGAGGAGCACTGTCCCCAAGCGAAGCTCCACAACGTTGTCGGCGATGACGATCTCTCCGCGTGTGTTGACGGCGCCAAAGTCAAGGCTGGCACCTACACGGCGAAAATCACCGAGCTGACGGGCGACGACGCGGGTAACTACAAGCTTCCCGCCGAAGGCCTGACGTGCGAGTTCTCCATCAAGAAGGCGCCCCAGGGCGCGCCGAAGGTCCAGGCCACGGCCGAGACTGTGAGTGGCAAGTCCGACGGTAAGATCACGGGCGTCGACGCTATGATGGAGTGGCGCGCCAAGGACTCTGGCGAGTATCGGGGCGTGCCCGAAGGCGTGACTGAGATTGCGGGTTGCGCTGTCGGCACGTACGAGGTGCGCTACCGCGCCGATAGCGACCATGATGCCTCCTCCGCCACCGAGGTTACCGTTAATGCCGGCGGCAAGCTCGTCGTGACGCTGCCTGCCAAGCAGGTCGGCTATACGATCACGGCGAACCCGGGCGAGCTTGACTGGCACGGATCAACCACCCTCACGGTCGGCATCGAGAGCGGCTACTTTACTGACAACGACTCTTACGCCGTCAAGGTCAACAATGCCGTTGTGACGCCCGACGCGCGTGGCGAGTTCACCGTCCAGAACGCCGAGAGCGACCTCGTCGTCACCGTCGAGGGCGTGCGCAAGCACGAGGCCGTGAACGATGAGTGGCTCTCCGACGACAGCACGCATTGGCATAAGTGCGCCTGTGGTGACAAGATCGACGAGAGTGTGCACACCTTTGAGTGGGTCGTCGACAAGGCACCCACGGCAACTGAGGTGGGCTCCAAGCATCAGCAGTGCACGGTCTGTGGACACGCGTTGCCTGCAGTCGAGATTCCGGCTGCCGCCATCGTTGGCTACTCCGACGAGTACGACGGTGCGTATCACACGGTCGACGCGACGAGCCTGCCCGAGGGCGCGACGGCCCAGTAC
>USPT01000082.1 GCA_900556705.1 uncultured Collinsella sp. | reverse complement strand
CGTAGGCAGGGATCTCGTCCTTATGATCTGTGCAATCGCACATATCAGCTCCTTTTAACTTGATTGGGGTCGGTCGGCTAGGCTTTGCTCGCTGCTGCGGACAGTCCTGCTCGCACGAAGGCCACATTAAGTGGCCTTCGGCTCGTGCGGAACTTGCAGCGAGCAAAGCCTAGCCGCCCGACCCTAGGGTTAACTTGGATGATTCTAGCAAATACAACAAGCGAGATGCCTGCGACTTGCGGGCATCTCGCTTTATCTAAATAACGTGGCTGAGAATCAACCTTTGATATGCAGCTCTTACCTTATCTATAGGAAACGCTCTGCTGAGAATCCTTCACGACTACGTCGTGAGCGCCGCCTTCGACGATTGAGGTCGAGCTCACCAGGGTCAGGCGTGCCTTTTCCTGGAGCTCGGGGATCGAGAGGGCACCGCAGTTGCACATCGTGGACTTGACCTTGTAGAGCGTGCCGCCCACACCGTCCTTGAGGGAACCGGCGTAGGGAACGTAGGAGTCGACGCCCTCGACGAAGCTGAGCTTCGCGGCGCCGCCCAAGTCGTAGCGCTGCCAGTTGCGGGCACGCGCAGAACCCTCGCCCCAGTACTCCTTCATGTACTGACCGTTGACGTTGACGCGCTCGGTCGGGCTCTCGTCGAAGCGGGCGAAGTAGCGGCCCAGCATCATAAAGTCGGCACCCATGGCAAGGGCGAGTGTCATGTGGTAGTCGTAGACGATGCCGCCGTCGGAGCACATGGGCACGTAGACACCGGTCTCCTCGTAGTACTCGTCACGGGCTCGGCAGACGTCGATCAGCGCGGTGGCCTGGCCACGGCCGATACCCTTGGTCTCGCGGGTAATGCAGATGGACCCACCGCCGATACCGACCTTGATGAAGTCGGCACCGCAGTCGGCCAAAAAGCGGAAGCCCTCGGCGTCGACGACGTTACCGGCACCGACCTTGACGTCCTCGCCGTAGTTGGCGCGGATCCACTCGATGGTGCGCTTCTGCCACTCGCTGAAGCCCTCGGAAGAATCGATGCACAAGACATCGGCACCGGCCTCGATGAGCAGCGGCACGCGCTCGGCATAGTCGCGGGTGTTGATACCGGCGCCGACCATGTAGCGCTTGTCGCAGTCGAGCAGCTCGTTGGGGTTGGTCTTGTGGCTGTCGTAGTCCTTGCGGAAGACGATGCCCATGAGGTGATCGTTATCGTCGACGATGGGCAGGGCGTTGAGCTTGTTGTCCCAGATGACGTCGTTGGCAACCTTGAGGCTGATGTTCTTGTCGCCCACGATGAGCTGCTCACGCGGGGTCATGAACTCGGAGACCTTCGTCTGGTGGTCATCACGACTGGGGCGATAGTCACGGCTGGTGACGATGCCCAGGAGCTTACCCTTGGGAGTGCCGTCGTCGGTAACCGGCATGGTGGAATGACCGGTCTTCTCCTTGAGCTCGATGACCTGCTCCATGGTCATGTCGGGGGTCAGCGTGGAATCGGACTGAACAAAGCCGGCCTTGTGATCCTTGACGGCCTTGACCATAGCGGCCTCGGACTCGGCGCTCTGGGAACCGTAAATGAAGGACAGGCCACCCTCGGTAGCGAGCGCGACACCCATGTCGACGCCCGAGACGGACTGCATGATGGCGGAAACCATGGGGATGTTCAGGGTGATTGCCGGCTTCTCACCGCGCTTAAAGCGGGTTAGCGGCGTCTTAAGAGAGACGTTGTTGGGGATGCACTGCGAGGACGAGTAACCAGGGACCAGCAGATACTCCGAAAACGTGTGGGACTCACCGGGAAAGAACGTAGCCATGTTTCTCCTTTTTCCATGCGACCGGTCGGCTGCAGGCCTCGTGGGACCCAGCCCAACCTTGGGCGCCCAATACTGGGGAAGTATCTTAACGCACTTTGACTGCTACAATGCATGATTTAAGAAGAGCACACGAGGGTTTGACGCAGGCTTTGCGTTTGCCCAGCAAACACTTTAGCGGGGAGACGTGGAGCGTATGGAGTACAAGACGACGGCAAAGTTGGTCATTCAAGCGTGCGACAAGGATCTGCCGGGCGTCTTCGGCCACGGCTGCGTCTTGCTGCTGCAAGGTATCGCCCGCGAGCACTCGCTCAACCGTGCCGCCAAGAGCATGGGCATGGCGTATTCCAAGGCCTGGCGCATTGTGAACGAAGCCGAAGGCCAGCTAGGCTGCAAGCTCATCGAGCGCGACGGCGCCCGCGGATCCACCCTCACCCCCGCCGGCGAGCGAGCTGTAGCGGTCTACGAGGAGCTGCAGGCCGACATCAACAACGTCATCGCCACCAAAGCAAACGACCTCATCGCCAGCATGAAAAAGTAGCCCATTTGGGACAGGGCTTTATAGCCACACAACCCATTCTCATAAGTTGCGGTGAAATAGGGACTGTTTATGCCGATAAAGCCGTAAATCAATCCATATTTCACCGCAACTTATGGAGTCGAGGATGATTTAGCTAGTTGCGAAGGGCGTTGTCTAGGGTTGACGCTACAACCAGTGGGTTGTCGGTGCCGGCAAAGAGGCGGATGGTACTCCCCTGCTTGCCACGTGGGGCCGAAAGACGCGTCGTTGCGCCGCCGGCAGGCGATGTGCGAAACTCCCCCGGCAAAGCGTCGAACAGCTCTCCTGCGCTAAGCTCGATAAGGTCAAACTCAACTGCCGGGCCAAAGCCGTGCTCGAGGATTCCCGTTGCAACCGCATGGTCGGGATGCGAGTTCAGCCCGGGATAGCACACGTTGCGCACCATCTCGTTGGCGGCCAGATACTCAGCCAGCGCACGGGCGCGGTCGAAATGCGCCTGCATGCGGGCGTTAAGCGAGGAAAGCCCGCGCTCCAGCACGTCGGCCTCCTCGGCAGAAAGGTCGACTGCCGACGCACCGCAGCCTGCAAACAACACGTGCGCGCACTCGGCAGCAGCATCCACACGATGGCGCTTGAGCTGAGAGCGCGCCACCGAAGCGGCAACGAGCTTGCGCGGAGCCCTACCTGCACACACGCGATCGAGCGCTTCGAGCGACAGCACGGCACCCAGCCGCAGCGGATCGCAGCCAAAAGCCGACGCCACGGTGTTGTCCACAACCAGCAGCGCATGGGCCTCACGCGCTGCGCGGCCCAGAGCGCGAAGGTCGGGAACGCGCAGACCAAACCCGCCGATAGAGTTCACAAACCACCACAGGTGCGGCCCCTCGGCATCAAACGAAGCATCAAAATCCTCGGACGCGGCAGTAAACGCCGCAACCGACGGCGGGTCCACAAGCACAACATCACAGCCTTCAAAGCCGTGCGCAAACGCATCGGCAAAGTCATCCGCAAAGGCCACCAGACGGTCACCGGGACGCACAATACCCAACAGCGACAGAGCCGCCGGCACATGCGGGGCCGCAACAAGACGCGCCTCGCGCGCACTGGACCTCAAAGCCCAGGCCTCTTCTAGCTGCTGTACATCCACGCGGCACCGTCCCTTCATAAGCAAAAACCCACGATGCGGGTGTTCCCCGCATTGTGGGCAACGGCTGCAGTATAGCGCCGATAGACGACCAATCGCCTAGATGTTGAGCGTGTGATAGGTCACGTTCGCGCCCGGAGCGTCAACGGTCACGCCATAGGCCTCGGGATAGATGCGCGTCGAAAACACGAGTGCGCCATCGTTCACAAACACCTCGACCGACGAAACATCGCCAACAATGCGCACGTTACGAACCTCGTCGACGGGCTCCCAGCGCACGGTGCGACCGCAGCCGGCAGAAGCGCGACCCTCATCGGTAAATCGCATCTCAAAGCGCGCGGGCAGTTCGCCCTCGGCAGGCATAAACGACAGCCTTAGCTCGCCATCAACGGTCGCGGTAAACGCGCCGTCGACACCGTCAACAACAACGTCAAAGCAGGTATCGCCGGCAACCTCCAACGAGCCCTCCCCTACGCGCACCGAGGCATAATGGCGCTCAATCTCGCGCGCCGGCTGCTGCAGTACCACTCCACCAGCACCGGCAGTAAGCTCACGCGGCACCGTCATGCAGTGCTGCCAGCCCGCCACCAGCGTCGGTGCGTTGCCATAGGTCGGCTCATCGGGCATACCCATCCAGCCGATCAGAATGTGGCGACCGTCCTCGGCCGTAAACTCCTGCGGAGCATAGAAGTCAAAACCGGCGTCCCACAGGCGGAACTCGCCCAGCTCATAGGCACCGTCACCACCGGTAATATTGCCCGTTACAGGCATGTAGCCAGCAGCGTATACGTTCCCGCGGTCCCAACGACCGCCCTCGAGCCCCTGGGGAGAGAAGGACAGCCACTTCGCCGGTACACCGCCATCCGTCTCAATCTCAAGGTATCCCGGGCACTCCCACATAAAGCCGAAACGCTCGGGAGTAGACACACGGCTCTCGAGCTCCCAGTTCAGCATATCCGCTGAGCCATACACCAAGATCTCACCCACATCGCGCCCGGCACCCTCGCCGTGCATGGCGCAAAATCGACTATCGACATGCGGTCCATCCACGCGACGACGGGCGCCCAGCACCATGTGATAACGCCCGTCCGCGTCACGCCACACCTTGGGATCGCGCACGTGGCAGGTCAAATCCTCGGGATAATCCTCGGACGCCAGCACCACACGCTTGGCGCCAAACGCCTGACCGTCGGCACTCTCCACATAGACGGTATCGGCGCGGCGGCCGGTATTGACGTAGTCGTACGTGCCGTCTGCATCGGAAAGCTTAACGTTGCCTGTGTACAGTACGCGAATGCGACCGTCCTCGGCAAGCGCGGAGCCCGAATACACGCCATGGCAATCGAACGGCTCGTCGGGCAGCAGTGGGGCGCCAACGTAATCCCATGTCATAAGATCGCGACTCGTCGCATGGCCCCAGACCTTAACGCCGCCCTCGACATCAAACGGCGCATACTGAAAATAGGCAT
>USPT01000081.1 GCA_900556705.1 uncultured Collinsella sp. | reverse complement strand
ACATTAAGGAGCGCATCTCGCAGTTTGGTGGCAAGCTCTATTTGGAGTTTGGCGGTAAGCTGTTCGATGACTATCATGCGAGCCGCGTGCTGCCGGGTTTTGAACCGGACAGCAAGTTCCGCATGCTCAAGAGTATCGCCGACGATGTCGAGGTTATCATCGCGATCAACGCGAACCACATCGAGAAAAACAAGGCTCGTGGTGACCTCGGCATTACTTATGACGAGGATGTGCTGCGCCTGGTTGACCTGTTTCGCGGCAACGGCTTTGCTGTCGCGGCTGTGGTCATCACCCAGTACGCCGGCCAGCCCGCTGCCGATGTGTTCCGCAACCGCCTGAACGCGCTCGGTATTCCCGCCAAGCTGCACTATCCCATCGAGGGGTATCCGCACGATGTCGATCTGATCGTGTCCGACGATGGCTACGGCAAGAACGAGTTTGTCGAGACCACCCGACCGCTCGTCGTGGTCACTGCCCCCGGTCCTGGCTCGGGCAAGCTTGCCACCTGCCTGTCTCAGCTCTATCACGAGCACAAGCATGGCACGGCCGCCGGCTATGCCAAGTTCGAGACCTTCCCTGTCTGGAATCTTCCCCTGACGCATCCGGTCAATATTGCCTACGAGGCCGCCACGGCTGACCTCGACGACGCCAATATCATCGATTCGTTCCACCTTGAGGCCTACAACAAGACCACGGTCAACTACAACCGCGACGTCGAGGCCTTCCCGGTGGTCCGTGCCCTGATGGAAAAGATCCTGGGCAAGAGCCCCTACCAGAGCCCTACGGACATGGGCGTCAATATGGTCGGCTTTGCCATCACCGATGACGATGCCTGCCGCGACGCTTCCAAGATGGAGATCGTCCGCCGCTACTTTACCGCGGTCGAAAATGTGCGCCGTACCGGCGTGGGCGATGAGCAAGTCGACCGTCTCAAGATTATTATGAAGAAAGCCGGCATCGATAAGAACTACTCACCGGCGCGCTCGGCGGCCCTCACCAGGGAGCAGCTGACGGGTGGTCCCGTGGGTGCCATGGTCATGCCCGATGGCTCCGTGGTGACCGGCAAGACTTCCACGCGCCTGGGCGCCGCGAGCTCGCTCATCATGAATGCACTTAAGCATGTCTCGGGCGTCGACCTTGAGCTCGAGGTCATTAGCGATGAAGCGATCGAGCCCATCAGCAAGCTCAAGACGCATTTCCTGGGCAGCAAAAACCCGCGCCTCCACACCGACGAGACGCTTATGGCGCTGTCGATCACCTCGGCCACGAGTGAGACGGCCGCTCGCGTCCTTTCGGGCCTGGAGCAGCTGCGCGGTTGCGATGCCTTCTTTAGCGTGATTATCTCGCCGACGGACGAGACGGTACTGCGCAAACTGGGTATCAACGTGTGCTGCGAGCCCAAGTTTGAGCGCCGCGGTTTCTTCCATCGCTAAGTTTGAAGCACCGCGGTAATTGCATTGCATTTTGGCCGTATCGGGTTAGCGCCCGGTACGGCTTTTTGATCAATAAAGCGCCTATTTCGGCGAAAAGTAGCTGTTTACCTGCCTAGAAACAATTTGAGCGGTATACAATAACCGTAACTGTTTCATCCTTAGCGGGATGCCGCATGATGGATATTACCTGCCATCGTGAGGTGTGTCGGTCGCGCACGGCGCGTTAGATGCTCGTGCTCGGTTTGAGGAGGCTGCTATGGCGGGCAAGGGTCGTGCGAGTGTCAACGATATGAAGCGTGTCGAGGTGCTGGTATTGATGGAGATCGACCAGCAAACCGAAGACAATGGCGGGCCGTATGGTTTCTCGCGCAAAACGCTTGCCGAGCGCGTGGGGGTTTCGCCGTATCGTGCCCGCGCCGCAATCGATCGCTTGGATTCCGAAGGCATGATTGATGTCGTCTCGCGTTATAGCGACGACGGCGGTCAGCTTGCAAATGGCATTTGCCTCACCGAACGTGGCGAGTGGTATCTTGAGGGCGTCCGTACCGGCATGCTCGTTCAAGAAATGCTTGAGGACGAGGTTTCTGATCGATAGCAGCATGTAACCCTTGCCATAGCGACGCCGCCTGGGAAACCGGGCGGCGTTTTGTTTCAAGATTGAGAAATGCAATCTCACGCGAGAAAAATTGCGAACGGTCCGCGGCGCGAGTATTACAATGAAGACCCGTAAGATGTGGATAAACAACTTCTACGGGAAGCGCAGGTAACTCAATATGACCAAGCATGTGTTCGTAACCGGTGGCGTGGTTTCGTCTCTGGGCAAGGGTATCACCGCGGCCTCGCTGGGCCGTCTGCTCAAGTCGCGTGGCTACAAAGTAACGATGCAGAAGGCCGATCCGTATCTGAACGTCGACCCCGGTACCATGAGCCCCTTCCAGCATGGTGAGGTCTTCGTTACCGAGGATGGTTACGAGTCCGACCTGGACCTGGGTCATTACGAGCGCTTTATTGATGAGAACCTGACCCGCGATTCCAACTTTACGACCGGCGCCATCTATAAGAGCTTGATCGCCCGCGAGCGTCGCGGCGACTTTTTGGGCGGTACCGTGCAGGTGATTCCTCACGTCACCAATGCCATTAAGGACAAGTTCCGCCGCATCGAGGAGCAGACCGGCTCCGATGTAGTCATCACCGAGCTGGGCGGCACGATCGGCGACATCGAGTCCCAACCGTTTGTCGAGGCCATCCGTCAGTACCGCAAGGAGGCCGGCCCCGAGAACGTCTGCTACATCCACGTGTCGCTCGTTCCCTATATCGCCGCCGCCCACGAGGTCAAGACCAAGCCCACGCAGCATTCCGTCAAGGAGCTCCGCAGCTTTGGCATCCAGCCCGATATCATCGTGCTGCGCTCCGACCACCATATCGATGACGCTATCCGCGGAAAGATCGCAAGCTTCTGCGACGTCGACACCGATTGTGTCTTTACCAACGAGGACTGCGCGAGCATTTACGATGTTCCGCAGCTGCTTGCCGAGCAGGACTTTGACCTGCGCATTTGCGAGCGCCTGGGTCTGGACCCGCGTGAGCGCGACATGAGCGAGTGGAATGAGTTCCTGCGCAAACAGAATCACGCCAACCATCACGCCGACAAGGTGAAGATCGCCGTCGTGGGCAAGTACACGCAGCTGCCCGATGCGTACCTGTCGGTTATCGAGGCCCTGCACCATGCGGGCGTCTTCTACGATCGCCATGTGGACGTTCAGCTGGTCGACGGCGAGAGCCTCGACGAGCAGAATGTCTCCGAGGTTCTGGGCGACGCCTCGGGCATCCTGGTCCCCGGCGGCTTTGGCAAGCGCGCCCTGGAGGGCAAGATCCTCGCGGCCGAGTTTGCCCGTGAGCACAAGATTCCGTATCTGGGCATTTGCCTGGGTATGCAGGTGGCCGTGTGCGAGTTCGCCCGCAACGTCGTCGGCCTTGCCGGCGCCAGCTCCTCCGAGTTCGATCCGGACGGCCCGTTTAGCGTCATCGATCTGATGAGCTCGCAGGAGGACGTGACCGAGAAGGGCGGCACCATGCGTCTGGGCGCCTATCCGTGCAAGCTCGCCGCCGATACCCTTGCTCGCGAGGCATATGGCGAGGAGCTCGTCTACGAGCGTCACCGTCATCGCTTTGAGTTCAACAACGCCTTCCGTGACCAGCTCGAGGACGCCGGCTTGGTTATCTCGGGTCTGTCGCCCGACGAGCGCCTGGTCGAGATGGTCGAGCTGCCGCGCGACGTGCATCCGTGGTATGTGGCCACCCAGGCTCATCCCGAGTTCAAGAGCCGTCCGACCAACCCGCAGCCGCTGTTCCGCGAGTTCGTGCGCGCTTCGATCGGCCAGCACGAGGGTGTCGACCGTCTGCAGGTGACGCCCATGAACCTCGCTACGGACTAAGGGTGCCGGCGAACCAGGAACATACCGAAGCTACTCCCTCGTCGCTCGCTGTGGCGGCGGGGGAGTATCTCGATTACCTCGCGGTCGAGCGGGGCTTGGCGCGCAATACGATTGCGGCCTACCGTCGTGACCTGACGACGTACTGCGCCTATCTGGAGCGGGCTGACATTGCGACGTTTGAAGATGTGAGCCGTCAGGTCGTGGAGGGCTTCGTTGCCGATCGCCGCGACGGAGGCTATTCCGACGCCTCGGTGGAGCGCGCGCTTGCTGCCGTGAAGGGTCTGCATGCCTTTTTGGTGCGCGATGGGGCCGTGGCCCAAAACCCGACGGCGGCGTTGCGCCTGCCCAAAAAGGCAGATCGCCTGCCGGAATACCTTTCGGTGGAGGATGTCTCGGCGCTGCTCGATCAAGACTTTCCCGAGGGCGAGATGGGGCTGCGCGATCATGCCATCTTGGAAGTGCTTTACGGTTGCGGCTTGCGCGTGAGTGAGCTGGTTGGGCTCGATGTGGGTGATATCCATATCGATGACGGGTTTGTCCTGGTGCGCGGTAAGGGCTCCAAGGAGCGTCTGGCCCCGTTGGTGGGAAGCGCGGCTCGCGCCCTGACACACTATCTAGGTGACGGGCGCACTCTCCTGGCCGCCCATGCTCACGGGACGGAGACCTTGGCGGTCTTTTTAAATAAGAACGGACGTCGCCTGTCGCGCCAGGCCGTGCATGCGATATGCGAGCGGTATGGGCGCCAAGTGGGGCTGGTGGGGCTCCATCCCCACACCTTGCGCCACTCCTTTGCCACCCACATGCTCGCGGGCGGTGCCGACCTGCGTGTGCTGCAGGAGATTTTGGGCCATGCCGATATTTCGACCACGCAGGTCTACACACATGTCGACCGCACGCAACTGACCGAGGTCTATCTGGCGGCGCATCCGCTGGCACATCGCTAGCACCTCGCTGACCTGCATATTTATAAATATTAAGGGGGGGCGGGCCCCAGATTGCCGATACGCACTTTTGCGCGCATGGGCAATCTGGGGCCCCTGTCTCTTATACACATCTGACGCTGCCGACGACGGAGAGAG
>USPT01000080.1 GCA_900556705.1 uncultured Collinsella sp. | reverse complement strand
CGACCGGCGCTATCGACGACGTCTTCCAGCTCAAGCCCAAGCAAAAGCTGGCCGGACAGGTCCTCGCCGCGCTTATCGCCTGTATCGGCGGCCTAAAAATCGGCGTCATCGTCAACCCGTTTGCCCCCGGCGAGATCATGCTCGGATGGCTCGCCTACCCCATCACCGTGATCTATCTGGTGGCATTCACCAACATCATTAACCTCATCGACGGCCTCGACGGCTTGGCCACGGGCATCTGCGGCATCGCCTCGTTCACCATGTTTTCGATGGCCGTTCTTTCGGGCCGCATCGACGCCGCCGCGCTCTCCATTGCGCTCTTTGGCGCCTGTCTGGCCTTTTTGCGCTACAACTTCAACCCCGCAAGCATCTTCTTGGGCGACTCGGGGTCGCTGCTTCTGGGCTTTGCACTGGGCTCCATCTCGCTGCTCAACGTGAGCCGCACCGCCGCGCTCACCTCGCTTATCATCCCGCTCATCGTTGCCGGCGTGCCCATCATCGACACGTTTAGCGCCATCGTGCGCCGCAGGCGCGCCCACATTAGCATCGGGCAGGCCGACAAGGGCCACATCCACCACCGCCTAATCCAAGAAGGCTACAACCAAAAACAGGCCGTGCTGCTCATCTATGCCTGGTGCATCATGCTTTCGGCCGGCGCCGCCGCGATTAACCAGGTCGAGGTGCCCATGCGTGTGCTCATCTTTACCGTGCTCGCCATTGGCTCGGCGGCCTTTGCCAAGCATCTACATCTGTTTGAGCCCGTGCTGCGCCACCATTACAACAAGCGTACGCACGAGGACGAGCTCGTCACCCCCGACGACCCCGCCTTTAAGCAGGAGGAGCGGGCAGCCGAGGAGCGCAAAGAAGAGCGCCACCACAAGCTCTAGGGCAAGCTGCCGAGGATGTGCCAAGGCACCGTTAGCCAAGCACGGCCGCGCCACACCCATCGCACATGCCGCACCACGCGCGTCCCTCTCCCGCCCCTCGCCTACTTACGCACCGCCCCTCCAATAAACGCGTTATCATCTTGACCCATGAACATACGTTAGGAGCAATCATGCCAAACGAGAACAGCTACGAAGTCGCGCTGCAAAAGAGCAACGCCATTCGCGAGGGCCTGGCCAAGACGCCCGAGAAGTTCACCATGCTCACCGGCGACCGCCCCACCGGCCGTCTGCACCTGGGCCACTACTTCGGTACCCTCAAGGGCCGTGTTGAGCTGCAGAACATGGGCGCCAAGACCAACGTGCTCATCGCCGACTACCAGGTCATCACTGACCGCGACACGACCGAGCACATCCAGGACAACGTGTACAACATGGTCATGGACTACCTTGCCTGCGGCATTGACCCCGACAAGACCATGATCTACGCGCACTCCGCCGTGCCCGCCGCCAACCAGCTCATGCTGCCGTTCCTGTCGCTGGTGTCCGAGGCCGAGCTGGCGCGCAACCCCACGGTAAAGGCCGAGATGGAGGCCTCGGGCCACGAGCTCACCGGCCTTCTGCTCACCTACCCGGTACATCAGGCCTGCGACATTCTGTTCTGCAAGGGCAACGTGGTGCCCGTCGGTCGTGACCAGCTGCCGCACATCGAGCTAACCCGCACCATCGCACGCCGCTTTAACAACCGCTACGGCAAGGTATTTCCCGAGGTCGAGGCACTGCTGTCCGAGACCCCGCTACTGCCCGGCCTTGACGGTCGCAAGATGAGCAAGAGCTACGGCAACGCCATCAACATCTCGATGACCGCTGAGGAGACGGCAAAGCGCATCAAGAAGAGCCAGACCGACTCCGAGCGCATGATCACGTTCGATCCCGAGAACCGCCCCGGCGTGTCTGGCCTGCTTTCGACGGCCGCCATCTGCACCGGTCGCTCCGAGGTCGAAATTGCCGAGGAGATCGGTATGGGCGGCTCCGGCCAGCTCAAGAAGTACGTGACCGAGGCCGTCAACGAGTACTTCGCACCGATCCGCGAGCGTCGCCAGCGCTACGAGAACGATCTGGATTACGTGAAGGACGTGCTGCACGAGGGCAACCGTCGCGCCAACGAGATCGCCGAGCAGACCCTGGCAGAGGTTCAGGACGCCATGGGTATGGTGTACTAGACCGATCTGCTGACTTGAGCTTTCGATTGCTATAGGGCGGGCGCTACGGCGTCCGCCTTTTTTGGAGCCGGACCGCTTCGGCTCCGTCCATCACACTCTCCCGACAAACAGGAACAGGCCCGCTGGCAGATAGTTGCCAGCGGGCCTGTTCCCGAAGTACACCGTTGAATCGCACAGAGGGGAGGGATGCGAATCAAACTCAACAGGGCAGGCTTTTTCATCGCCTATTGCCTGCTCCGTTGCTGAATACAATATAGTTCACCGTGGTTTACTTTGTAGTGTCAATATGCGCCGCCACACCTTCTCCATAAGTTAGCTCCGGTAAACTAAAACCACCACGAAGGGGACAGGCACCTTTGTGGTGGTTTCGGCCACGGCAGAGCCGCTAGAGTCCGGCAGGCCAACGACAGGCGGCCAGATCAACATGCATGGGATCGGCAAACGTCACGCCCTCCCCCATTAAGAGCTCGCGCTGAGCATCGGGGCCACCAAAGGCAAAGCCCGCACAGATACGGCCGTCGGCAAACACCACGCGATGGCAGGGAATCTCGCCGGGGCGCGGATTGCTGTGCAGCGCGTAGCCCACGTACCGCGCGCTCCGCGGACGACCGGCAAGCAGCGCTACCTGACCATACGTGGCGACCATCCCCTCGGGGATCTGCTCGACCACCTCGTACACCCGTTCAAAAAAGCCCTCAGACGCCATTGCTCGCTCCCTTCCACTCAGAAAAGCATAAACCACCACAAAGGGCCTGTCCCCTTTGTGGTGGTTTATGGCAGGTCGGTTAGTTGGCGGGCTGGAAGAAGGCTACTGCTACGGCGCCGGGGCCAACGTGGGTACCGATGGTGGCGCCAATGGTGTGAACGGGCAGTTCGCCCTCGGTGTGACCAGCCCACAGCGCAGCGCTGTCCTCGATATACTTCTTGAGCACCGCATCCGAAAGACCCGTATAGCCGAGCGCCAGCGGCATGGAAAAGTCGATGCCGCCCGCCTTTTCGACCTTTTGGTTCAGCAGGTTGCGGCCGTTCTTGGAACCGCGCGCCTTGCCCAGCTGCACGATCAGACCGTCCTCGACAGCCACCACGGGCTTTACGTTGAGCAGCGTGCCCACGGCGCCGGCCGCAGCAGACAGACGACCGCCGCGCACCAGATACTCCAGCGTCTCGAGCAGGCCGATAACCACCACACGGTCGCGCACGGCCTCGACAGCCACCGCGATCTGAGATGCACTGCGGCCCTCGTCCACCAAGCGCAGCGCATATTCGACCAGGACGCGCTCGCCCAGGGTGACGTTGTTGCTGTCTACCACGAACACGTCGCCACCTGGCGCCTCGGCAAGTGCGGTACGGGCACTCTGATTGGTGCCTGATAGCTTAGCGCCCACGGTAATAATCACAGCCTCATCGCCGGCTTCACGAACCTCGGAGATGGCCTGCGAAAACGCGTACGGGTTGACCTGGCCGGTCTTGGGCAGCTCATCGCGCTCCACGAGCATCTCGTAAAAGCGCTGGTGATCGATGTCGATGCCATCCATGTACACATCGGTGCCAAAGGTGACGGACAGCGGCAAAACGGCCAGTGCCGGGTGCTCGGCCGGCGACATATCGCTTGCGGAATCGGTAATAATGCGGACGGACATAGCGAATCCTTTCTTGCGCAGGTCCCGCGCAGGGAATTTTGACAGCAAGGCCCCGGCACGGTATACGCGCTCAAACAGGACTATGCAGTTGTTAATTGGAAGCAAAAGCCTTGGCGGCCCTACAGCTCGCGCAGGGTGTTGAGAATCGTACGCAGCGACGCATACATCTGCTCGCGCTGCTCCACACCCATAGCCTTACCGGTGGTATCGAGCACCTCGCGAATGATGCGGTCCGCCTCGCTCATGCTCTCGCCGCCCAGAGCGGTCAGGCGCACCGGAGCACGATACTTAACGGCGGCATCGCCCGAATCATCGACCTCGACGTAGCCGCCCTCCTCCAGATGCGCGAGCGTACGCGAGACGGCGGCGCGGGTCACGCCTGCCATGCGAGCCAGGTCAGCGCCAGTCAGGCCGTCCTTGCTGCGCTCAAGATAGTACAGGCACATCACGTCGGAGCCCTTGAGGCCCAGCCTTGCGCCCTCGGATGTCTTAATGCGCTGGATCTCCTTGTAGAGCCCACTGATCAGTCCGACAAAGTCCTCGAAACGTGTCTCGTCGTTCTGCTGCATGGGAGACGACCGCCTTTCGCTTGCATAATGCTTACGGGTAAACATCTTAGTCGCATAAGGCGACACCCGTACCCAAATACCCCATTTGTTAACCCATCAACATAAAAACCACCACAAAGGGGACAGGCACCTTTGTGGTGGTTTTGACCGGCGAACATGATCCGCAGACGCCGCTACAGCTCCACACAGGGATTGTCGCGGGTCACAAGCGTCTTAATGACAACCGTCGCTCCCAAATAGCGCTCGAGCAGCTCGGCCAAGCGATCGATGGCAGCCTGGCAATCCCCCATCCGCTCGGGCTCCACGCACTCAATCGCCAGAAATGCGTCCGCCGAATCATCGGACAGCGCCGTGCGAACGCCATCGCGCCAGTTCCAGCAACGGCAGACGGCGCCCGCATCATCGATATAGGCAAGCTCACCGGGCAGCGTCGGATCATCCGCCTCCTCGCCAAGTGGCAAGAACGCGTCGCCACCGTCGGTCACCGCCAGGCGCAGATTGCCCTCAATAGCATGCAAATCCTCACCGCCAACGGGCAACGCATAAGTCAACGAAATCGTGTTGTAAATATCCACCGCGGGCGTAATGTGGCCCACCGGCTTGCCTTTGAGCACGCGTTTGAGCAAGTTCTCGATCGAGCAGCGCGCGCCTTTCTTGGTCTTGAACAGACGATAGGCCTCGCGCCATGCCTTGACCGGTGCGTTCTCGC
>USPT01000079.1 GCA_900556705.1 uncultured Collinsella sp. | reverse complement strand
TCCGCGAGATCATAGCTCGATACCCCGAGGTGAATGGTATGGCGGTGGCATATTGTAATCAGATGCCATTCAATTACGAAGATCGTTTGATTCCCTTGAAGATTGGGGCGCGTTTTATCAGGTACTTTACGCCATCTTTGGAGGACCTGGCGGTGATGAAGCTTTATGCCTATCGTCCGAACGACATCGTCGATCTTCATAGTCAGGCATTCGTTGACCGACTTGATTGGGATCTGCTCGAGCGGCTTATATTCGACGAGGGAGAGGCTCTGGCGTCGTCGCCCTCGGAGCGGAGTTATCAAGAGATGGTCTGCGCATACAGGCAATACAAAAAGGAGGTGCTCGGTTGAATCTGACTTTTGAGGGATTTTTGAAAGGCTATTGCCGAGAGCTGTCCGGGCAGCGGTCGCTGAGTTTTAGAAAACTGGTTGAGCAGGCGACGACGGTTGCGCCGCGCGTGGCGGAGCCTCTGTTTTTGCTCGCTTTGGCGCAGGGCAAAGCCGAATACGTTCTGGGCTTATCCGAGGGCTCGTGGATGGAAGAGGATTACCGGGGTGTTTTGTCTTTGTACGATCAAGCGGGTGGCATGGCGTCTCTATGCGCCAAAAGCGAGCTCCCTAACCGTTATGCCAACGTTTGGCGTGCGTATAGAGCGGTGAAGGAAAAGCCAGTTGCGGATAGAAGGATCAACGCCCTGATGCGAAAAAGAACATTGGGAGCGCTAGGGGAATCGGGCATAACGCGCTACGGTCTCTGCCGCGATTTGAATCTGAATAAGGGAAACGTGTACGCATACTTAGCCGGCGATGACTCAAAGGTGAGCAGGGAGACGGCGCGCCGCATTATGGAATATGCGGAGGAGAGGGGCGCCCAAGAAGGGACCGGGCGCCCGGTGCGTATGGCGGGGTAAGATTGATCGCGGTTTTGATTGGTGCTCGATTGGGTTTGTTGGGCGGAGTTTATGTCTGCTATTGATATTGTGCTTGTTGTGATCGCCTTGGTGGCGGTGGGGGTTGCTGTGGCTTGCGCCCTCCAGCTCAAGAGCCTGCGTGCCGAGTTGCGGGAGCGTGGCGACAGTAGCGCGGAAACGCTGGCAGCACTCGAGCAGGCCAACAACGCGCTCGATGCCCTGAACGTCGCGCTGGCCGAAACTCGCCGCACGGCCAATGCCATCGCGCAGCAGCAGACGACAGATGCGGCCGTGGAGCAGCAACGTTACCTGACCATCGCGCGTGAGTTTTCGCAAGCTGGTGACCGGATGGATGACCTGCGCCGCGAGACGGCCCAACAGCTCGGTGCCAACCGCGAGGGCATCGAGCACCGCCTGGACAAGGTGCGCGAGACGGTCGATGCCCAGCTGGGTGCTATCCGCAAAGACAACAACGTGCAACTCGATCAGATGCGCGCAACGGTGGACGAGAAGCTCTCCCGCACGCTCAACGATCGCCTGTCGGCATCGTTTAAGCAGGTGAGCGACCAGCTCGAAGCCGTCTACAAGGGCCTGGGCGATATGCAATCCATCGCCACCGGCGTGGGCGATCTTAAGCGCGTACTGGGCAATGTGAAGGCGCGTGGCATTTTGGGCGAGGTGCAGCTGGGTGCAATTCTGGCGGACATCCTTACACCCGACCAGTATCTGGAAAACGTCGCCACCAAGCCCGGCGCCTCGGAGCGCGTTGAGTTTGCCGTCAAGCTGCCGGTGGACGAGGGCGACCCCGTGCTGCTGCCGATTGACTCCAAGTTTCCGGGCGACGCGTACGAGCACCTGCTCGACGCGCAGGAGTCGGGCGATGCGGAGACCGTGGCGGCTGCGCGTAAGACGCTCGACACCATGGTCAAGCGCGAGGCCAAGGACATCTGCGAAAAGTACCTGAGCGTGCCGGCAACGACCAACTTTGGCATCATGTTCGTGCCGTTTGAAGGACTGTACGCCGAGGTCGTCAGCCGCCCCGGGCTTATCGAGACCCTGGGCCGCGACTATCACGTCAACGTTGCCGGCCCTAGCACCATGGCGGCCATTCTCAACAGCCTGCAGATGAGTTACCAAACGTTTAAGCTGCAAAAACGTACCGACGACGTGCTGCGCGTGCTCTCCGCTGTCAAGGCCGAGCTGCCGCGCTATCAGGCGGCGCTGCGCCGCGCCCAGCAGCAGATCGAGACCGCGGGCAAAACGGTCGAGGGCATCATTACCACGCGCACCAACGTCATGGAGCGCAAGCTCAAGGACATCGACGCGTTGGAAGACGCCGACCAAGCCGATGAGATCTTGGGACTCACGCCCGCGGGCCTTCCCACAGACCAAGAAGACGAGGACTAATTGCAACAAGACGGCGGGGCGCCTGCGCAAGCGCGGGGCGCGGGCGCTTTTCGCGTCGCACTTGCCTGAAGTGCGCTTTAGTATGCAACAATGGCGTTTCGCCCAATCAGATGCGAAAGGAAGCCCATGTCTCAGAGAAGCACCAGCCCGCTCAGCCGCTCCACCGTGCGTCGCACGCTGCAGCGGTTTTGGGGCGTCACGCGCACGCAGTCGCTGATTGTCTTTCTCTCGGTGTTCTCGTCGGCGGGCTACATCTTTTTGCTCACGTTTACCAACACCTATGTGATGGCCCTCATCGTCGACCGCGTCCAGGCCGGTCCCGTGGCAGGCGACCAGGTGTTTGAGGTCTTCGGCCCCTATATCCTGGCGCTCGTGCTCGTTAACCTAGTGGGCCAAATCCTCTCCAAGCTGCAGGACTACACCGTCTACAAGCTCGAGATTGCGGGCAACTATCACCTGGCGCGCCTGTGCTTCGACACGCTCTCCAATCAATCCATGACATTTCACACCAGCCGCTTTGGCGGATCGCTTGTGAGCCAGACAAGCCGTTTTATGAGCGGCTACACGGGTCTGGTCGACGTGACGGTGTATTCGCTCATCCCCACCATCACCTCGGTCATCTGCACCGTGGCCGCACTCGCCCCGGTGGTACCGACGTTTACCGTGATCCTGGTGTGCATCATGGTCGTCTACATCGCGTTTGTCTGGCTTATGTACAAGCGCATCATGCCGCTTTCGGCCGCGACGTCCGCCGCGCAGAACAAGCTCTCGGGCGTGCTCTCCGACGCGGTCACGAACATCTTGGCCGGCAAGACCTGCGGGCGCGAGGACTTTGAACGCGATCTGTTCGACGCCGCCGATCGTGCCGCGCGCGACGCCGAGACGGTCTCGACGCACGCCATGATGCAGCGCAACTTTACGACCTCGGGCCTCATCGTCATCACCATGGCCGTGGTGAGTGTGTTCGTGGCGGGCGGCAACGCGTGGTTTGGCATTTCGGCCGGCTCGCTCGTCATGATCTTTACCTACACCTATAACCTCACCATGCGCCTGAACTACGTAAGCTCCATGATGCAGCGCATTAACCGCGCGCTGGGCGATGCGGCCGAGATGACGCGCGTGCTGGACGAGCCACGTTTGGTGGCAGATGACCCGGACGCCCCTGAGCTCAAAGTGACCGAGGGCGCGATTGATTTTGAGCACCTGAGTTTTGCGTACCGTGACGCTGCGGCGGGCGAGAGCGTGTTCGATAACCTGACACTTCATGTGGCGGCGGGCCAGCGCGTGGGCCTGGTGGGCAAATCGGGTTCGGGTAAGACGACGCTCACCAAGCTGCTGCTGCGCCTGGACGATGTTCAGGGCGGCCGCGTGCTCGTGGACGGTCAGGATGTCTCGCGCTGTACGCAGCAGAGCCTGCGCCGCCAGGTTGCCTACGTGCCGCAGGAGGCGCTGCTGTTCCATCGCACCATTCGCGAGAATATCGCCTACGGACGCCCCGACGCCACCGACGAGCAGATCCGCGAGGCCGCGCGCCTGGCAAATGCCCTGGAGTTTATCGACCGTCTGCCCAACGGCTTTGACACCATGGTGGGCGAACGCGGCGTTAAGCTTTCGGGCGGTCAGCGCCAGCGCGTGGCCATTGCCCGCGCTATTCTGACTGATGCGCCGATCCTGGTGCTCGACGAGGCGACGTCTGCCTTGGACAGCGAGTCCGAGGCGCTGGTGCAGGAGGCGCTCGAGAACCTGATGCGCGGTCGCACCTCCATTGTGGTGGCACATCGCCTGTCTACCGTGGCGGCGCTCGATCGCATCGTGGTGCTGGCGGACGGCGAGATTGTCGAGGACGGTACGCATGCGCAGCTTGTCGAGGCGGGCGGCGAGTACGCAAGCCTGTGGGGCCGCCAGACCGGCGCATTTTTGGAGGCGTAAAGACCCCATACGTGGGACAATCGTGCCCATAGGTTTGTTATGCCGCTGAAGCGAGGAGTCATTATGCCACGCGAGATCAATGCCGCCAAACGCGAGCGCGCCGTTGAGGTGTGCGAGCGCCTCAACCGTCGCTATGGCCCGGTCGAGTGTTTTCTGGATCACGAGAATCCCTTCCGCCTGCTGATCGCGGTGCTGCTCTCGGCGCAAACGACCGATGCGCAGGTCAACAAGGTGACGCCGCGGCTGTTTGCCCAGTGGCCCACGCCCGAGGCCATGGCGGGGGCGAGCGTGGCCGATGTGGCCGGTACCATTAAGTCACTCGGCTTTTATAAGAGCAAGGCCAAGCACGCCGTGGAGGCCGCGCAGATGATCGTCACCGATTACGGCGGCGAGGTACCGGCCGACATGAAGGAGCTCGTCAAGCTGCCGGGTGTGGGGCGCAAAACGGCGAACATCGTGCTCAACGTGGGGTTTGGCATTGTCGAGGGCATCGCGGTCGATACGCACGTCAACCGCATCGCGCACCGCCTGATGCTGAGTCCCAAGACGCATGCCAAAGAGCCGCTCAAGACTGAGCAAGATCTGCTCAAGATTTTGCCGCACGAGTATTGGGAGTCGGTCAACCACCAGTGGATCACCTTTGGCCGCGAGGTCTGCGACGCCCGCAAGCCTAAGTGCGACGAGTGTCCGCTGGCGGATTTGTGTCCCAGCGTGCGCGTGGCGGGGTAGGGCGGAACGCATTTTCGTCTGGCGTTTTTTGCGGGGCTGGGTTTGCCCTTGAGCCGGAGTCCTCTCCA
>USPT01000078.1 GCA_900556705.1 uncultured Collinsella sp. | reverse complement strand
TCGCAGCCCTCGTACCAATCGCATTCAAAGCCATAGATAAGCTCGAGCTCCGGCGCAATCTGCGCGGCGAGTTTGCGGGCGTCCTCAAAGGCCAGACGATGTGCCGGCAGGTCGCCCTCAGTAACCTGCACTTCGCAGTTGGCATCCATGCTGGCGGGCAGGGTGAGATGGTCGGTCGAGACCATGACGCGGCAGCCGGCCGCAGCAGCGGCGCGAACGTTGTCCTCAAACGAGGCATGTCCGTCCGAAAACGAGGTGTGGGTATGGCAATCGACCAGCGGGCAGGCAGACATGGCGACTCCTTTGCATTTGGCGAATCCGCTCCATTGTAATGGTGCAGCTTTCAACACGCCGGGCATGCCGGAGCTCGAAATCGATTGGAAAGGCTGCGCGGCGCGTGGTGCGGCCTCGCTTGCGCTTTCAAAACATGTACATCAGCCTCCAAAAGCTGCAAAAAATGACATGTTTGGAGGCTGACGTACACGTTTGAGTGGAGCGGGCCGTCGTTGGAGCGCGCCAGCACTTGCGCCCAGCAAAAGTCGCACCTATCCCATGACGCCGCCCCTGCGCCGCCCGCGATGTGCTAGCGTTTGGATGAACAAAACGAGCCCGCGCGGAAAGGATCCGGACCGTATGCAATGCGATAGCACATCCCCACTGTCCCGCGAGACCGATGCACCCGAAACCATCGTCAAGCTGGAATGCGACATCGACGACGCGTCGCCCGAGGTGCTCGCCTACGCTGCCGACCGCCTGCGCGAGGCGGGTGCGCGCGAGGTGCATTGGCTGCCCCTCTATTGCAAGAAAGGCCGCCCCAGCTGGCAGCTACAGGTAATCTGTGCTCACGAGGATATCGAGCGTCTGCAGACGATCATCTTTTTGGAAACCACGACCAATGGTATCCGTCGCCAGGTTATGGAGCGCGTTTGCCTGCCACGCCGCTTTGAGCGCGTAACGACGCCATGGGGCGAGGTGTCCGTCAAGGTGGCCACCCTGCCCGACGGCAGTGAGCGTGCGGCACCCGAGTACGAGGACTGCGCCCGCCTTGCCCGTGAGCACAACGTGCCGCTCCAGCGCGTGATGCAGGCGGCGCAAGCCGTGGCACTGCGATTTGAGTAACGCGGCCGGTGGCGACATCCTGCGCCCAGCCATATCAACCCCATTCGAAAGGATCTCCCCATGAAATACCTCATCGCTTCCGATATCCACGGCTCGGCATACTGGACCGAGCGCCTGTGCGCCGCCATCGAGCGCGAGAACCCCGACCGCATCGTGCTGCTGGGCGACCTGCTCTACCACGGTCCGCGCAACGACCTGCCGCGCGATTACGCCCCCAAGCGCGTAATCCCGCTGCTCAACGCCCTGGCCGACCGCATCATCGCGGTGCGCGGCAACTGCGACGCCGAGGTCGACCAGATGGTGCTCGACTTCCCCATCATGGCCGACTACGCCACGCTGTTCGACGAGACCGGCCGCGAGCTGTTCCTGACGCACGGCCATGTCTTTGGCGCCGGCATGCACAACAGCGTCGACCACGCGCCCGCGCTGCCCGAGGGCTCCGCGCTCGTCTACGGCCATACGCACATCAAGGTCAACGAGGAAAGCGCCGCACACCCGGGCCTGTGGCTCTTCAACCCCGGCAGCGTGAGCATCCCCAAGGACGGCACGCATAGCTACGGCATCTACGAGGGCGGAGCGTTCCGCCACGTGATCCTGGAGGAGGACTAACCATGGCGCAGCACATGGCTCAGCAAAATGCCGAGGGCTCGCGCGATTTGTCCACGCTGGTCGACGCGTCGGCCGAGCTACAACATCTGGTGCAGACCGTCTGGCGCTTGCGTCAGCCCGACGGCTGCCCGTGGGACCGCGAGCAGACGCACCGCAGCATTGGCAAGAACATGATCGAGGAGGCCTACGAGGCGCTCGACTGCATCGAGGCGGACGACGCGGTTCACCTGCGCGAGGAGCTGGGTGACGTGCTCATGCAGGTCGTGCTGCATGCGCAGATCGCGGCGGACGCCGGCGAGTTTACGCTGGCCGACGTGGCGCGCGATATCGACGCCAAACTCATTCGCCGCCACCCACACGTATTTGGCGATGCGGATGCCGAGAGCTCCGACGAGGTGCTCAAGATCTGGGACGAGGTCAAGCTTGCCGAGAAGGCCGCCAAGGACAAGGCTGTGGCAGCAGGCGAGACCGCGCCCGAGGGTCTGCTCGATGGCGTGCCCACGCATCTGCCGGCGCTGATGCAGGCCCAGAAGGTGTCGCGCAAGGCGGCTGCCGTGGGCTTTGAGTGGGAGACGGTCCAGGATGTGTGGGACGAGGTCGCCGAGGAGCGTGCCGAGTTTGAGGCCGAGGCCCCTGGCTCGCCCGAGCGCGAAATGGAGTTTGGCGACCTGCTCTTTGCCTTGGTCAACGTCGCGCGCAAGGAGGGCATTGACGCCGAGAGCGCCCTTCGTGCCAGCACGGCAAAGTTCCGCCGTCGCTGGGCCGCGATGGAGCAGATGGCGGCCGATGCTCACGTGGATCTTGCCGAGCTTTCGACCCACGGCCTCAACGACCTGTGGGATGCCGCAAAGGCGGAGGAGTAAGACTGCGGGAACGACGGGCTGACACGCCTCATCGTTCCCGCTAAATTTTTCGAAAATCAAGTGTATCCCTCGGCTAACTTAGGGCATAATGAAAAAAGTGCGACATGGCTAACTTACGGAGACGCACCGACGGTGCACGGTCAGCCGGTCGCTTGCATCCACTACGTTTCCAAGTGAGAGGGAGACAACATGAGCGATATTTTGGACGTCTACGGTCGCGAGGTGCTCGACAGCCGCGGCAATCCCACCGTCGAGGTCGAGGTCGTGCTCGAGGACGGCAGCTTTGGCCGCGCGATGGTGCCTTCGGGTGCTTCGACCGGCGCCTTTGAGGCCTGCGAGCTGCGCGATGGCGACAAGGGCCGCTACCTGGGCAAGGGCGTTTCGCAGGCCGTCGAGCACGTCAACAACGAGTGCGCTAACGCCGTCGTGGGCCTCGACGCTTTCGATCAGCGCGCCGTCGATGCCGCGCTGATTGCCGCGGACGGTACCCCCAACAAGACCAAGCTCGGTGCCAACGCCATCCTGGGCGTGTCGCTGGCCGTTGCCCGCGCCGCTGCCGAGTCGGCGGGCCTGTCGCTGTACCAGTATCTGGGCGGCGTCAATGCCCACCTGCTGCCCACGCCCATGATGAACATCCTCAACGGCGGTGTGCATGCCGACAATAACGTCGACTTCCAGGAGTTCATGATCATGCCGGTGGGCGCCCCGAGCTTTGCCGAGGGCCTGCGTTGGTGCGCCGAGGTCTACCACACCCTCAAGGGCGTGCTGCACGAGGCCGGCCTGGGCGGCGGCGTGGGCGACGAGGGCGGCTTTGCCCCCAACCTTAAGACCAATGCCGAGCCGTTCGAGTACATCACCAAGGCCGTCGAGAAGGCTGGCTTTAAGCCCGGCGTCGACTTTATGTACGCCATGGACCCGGCCTCGACCGAGTTCTACAACGCTGAGACCGGTATGTACGAGCTCAAGGGCGAGGGCGTTGAGTACACGAGCGCCCAGATGGTCGATTACTGGGAGAAGCTCGTCGACACTTATCCCATCATCTCCATCGAGGACGGCATGGCCGAGGAGGACTGGGACGGCTGGGTCGAGCTTACCCGCCGCATTGGCAATAAGGTGCAGCTCGTAGGCGACGACCTGTTCGTCACCAACACCGAGCGCCTCAAGAAGGGCATCGAGCTTGGTGCCGCCAACGCGATCCTGGTCAAGGTCAACCAGATCGGTACGCTCACCGAGTCGCTCGAGGCCATCGAGACCGCCAAGGAGGCCGGCTACGCCTGCATCGTGAGTCACCGCTCCGGCGAGACCGAGGACTCCACGATCGCCGACCTGGTCGTGGGCGTCAACGCCGGCCAGATCAAGTCGGGCGCCCCGTGCCGCAGCGATCGCATCGCCAAGTACAACCAGCTCATCCGCATCGAGGACGAGCTCGAGGGCAGTGCGCGCTACGCCGGCAAGGCCGCGTTCTACAACATTCGCTAAACAGGCGAATTTGGCGAGGGGGAGGCTGACTCGGTTCCGCCCCCGCCTTGGCTGGACGCCGCAAAGCGCTGTGGGCGCTGGGCCATATGGCTCAGCGCCTTTTTTATGTCGAGCAAAGGCTGTCGAAGGCGGTGTGCGCGCTCGTGCTATAACTAAAGGACTTAGCGCAAACAAACCTCAACCGCACAAGGCGCACATGGATCAGATTTACGACAACAGGTACTATTCCGCCGGTTCGCGTGAGCCGTTGCCTCGCCGTGCGCGCACGGTGCAGCTCGGTGGGTCCGCCTACGCCGGCGCCGACCGCTCCATGCAGCGCCCGACAAGTACCTCGCGCCCCAATGCTCAAGTGAATACTTCGACAGATGGACCAGTGCGCCCGGCACGTTCGTCGCATGCTCAGCGCTCGTCGGCTCAAACGCACGATAGGTCGAGCAGGCCCTCGAACCGTCTTTCGGGCTCGGACTTTATGCACTACGCCAACGACAACGCGGTGGTCAAGGCGATCTACGACTTTACCCACGGTCCTCAGCGAGGGCTATTCATCGGCATCGTCGTTGCCCTGGTGCTCGTGAGCCTGTATTTCCCCGTGCGCGACCTGTACGTGGCAAAGCGTTCGAGCGATATCTTGGCCAAGCAGGTCGAGATTCGCCAGCAATACAATGATGAGCTGCAAAAAAGCGTCGACAAGCTGCTCTCGGAGGAGGGTATCAAGGACGCGGCATCCGAGGACCTGGGCCTGGTGATGCCCGGCGAGAAGAGGATTGAAGTGCAGGGCCTGGACGGCGATTCGGACTCGTCGTCGGCTGAAAAGAAGTCGTCGAACGCCAAGAAGGCCAGCGAGGTGGCCAAGGAGATCGAAGAAGTCGGCAAGGACGCGCCATGGTACATCCGGACGCTTGACATGCTGTTTGGATTTAACGGCGTCGAGGGCCAGACGGTCGTGTCCAACGGCAAATAGCGCCCGGAGGGGAGCCCGC
>USPT01000077.1 GCA_900556705.1 uncultured Collinsella sp. | reverse complement strand
TGCGAGCGGAACGGTTCGGATCGTACTCGATCGTGGCAACCTTGGCGGGCACGCCATCCTTGTTGCGCTTGAAGTCGATCACGCGGTAACGACGCTTCACGCCGCCGCCCTGGTGGCGGGTGGTGATGCGGCCGTTGTTGTTACGACCGGCCTTCTTGGGCAGGGGCTCGAGAAGAGACTTCTCGGGCTTGGTGCAGGTGATCTCGGAGAAGTCGGAGATCGTCTGCCAACGCCTACCAGCGGAGGTCGGCTTAAGGTGCTTTACAGCCATTACAATCCCTTTCAATAGGAATCCGTTAGCCATCGCAGACAGGGATTCGAGGTTCTGCCTCGGGTGCGATGACACCGGACGTATACACGGTTCCGGGCGTGTCCATTTTATACGCCCAAAACCTTGAGCTCTCGCCTCCCCTTTTTGGGAGGCATGAGCTCACTCAACAGCAGCGAGTCTTAGGCCTGGTTGCCAAAGACCTCGATGGTGTCGCCCTCGGCCAGCGTGACGATGGCCTTCTTCCAAGAACGGGTCTTGCCGGCGACATAGCGCACGCGCTTGGTCTTGGGCTTGACCGTCAGGGTGTTCACGCGAACGACCTTGACGCCGAAGATCTCCTCGACAGCGTCCTTGATCTGATACTTGTTAGCATCCTTGGCGACCTCGAACGTGTACTTGTTCAGCTCCATGCCGGAGAAGGAACGCTCGGACACGATCGGACGGATGATGATCTCGTGGGCGGTCATTTATGCAAGCACCTCCCCGAAGTGAGCGGCGATGTCGGCGGGCATCAGCACGGCGTTGTTGTTGACGAGATCGTAGGTGTTGGCCTCGTCAGCGGTGATGATGAACGTCTTGGGAATGTTGCGGAACGACAGGTAGGCGTTGACGTCCTCATCGCGAACGATGATGGTCAGACGCTTGCCCTCAAGGCCGAGAGCCTTGAGCATGGCGACGGCAGCCTTGGTGGAAGGCTTCTCGAAGCCGTAGTCGTCGACGAGCACGAGCTCGCCATCGGCCAGCTTGGCGGACAGCGCGGAGCGCATAGCCAGCTTGACCTCCTTGTTGTTCATACGCTTAGCGTAGGAACGGGGCTTGGGGGCGAAGACAACGCCACCGTGACGCCACTGGGCAGCACGGATGGAACCCTGGCGGGCACGGCCGGTGCCCTTCTGACGCCAAGGCTTCTTGCCGCCACCGGAAACCTCAGAGCGGCCCTTAGCGGACTGGGTGCCCTGACGCCAAGAGGCCATCTGGCACTTGACGATGTGGTGCATAACGTGGATGTTCGGCTCGATGCCGTACACCTCAGCGGCGAGCTCGGCCTCGGCGACCTTCTTGCCCTCGCTGTTCTTTACTTCAAACTTTGCCATTTAAGTGTTCTCCTTGGTATGACGCTGGGCTAAATGGGCTGGGCCCTTAGGCCATACGGATGGCGACGAGACCATTCTTGGCACCCGGGACAGCGCCCTTGACCAAGATGAGGTTCTGCTCGGCATCGATGCGGACAACGGAAAGGTTCTTGACGGTAACGCGCTCGTTACCCATGTGACCGGCCATCTTGACGCCCTTGAGGACGCGCGCAGGATAGGCGCACTGACCGATAGAACCGGGGTGACGCTGGAAGTGAGAACCATGCGTCATAGGACCGCGGCGCTGACCCCAGCGCTTGATGCGACCCTGGAAGCCCTTACCCTTGGAGGTACCGATGACGTCGACCTTCTCGACATCAGCGAAATCAGCGACGGTGACAACCTCGCCGACCTTGTGCTCCTCGCCGTTCTCGACGCGGACCTCACGAAGGAAACGGACAGGCTCGACGCCAGCCTTGGCGAAGTGACCAGCCATGGGCTTGTTCACGTTCTTGGCCTTGATGTCGCCGAAACCGATCTGGACGGCGTCATAGCCGTCGGTTGCCTGAGTTTTAACCTGCGAGACAGCGCAGGGGCCAGCCTGGATGACCGTGACGGGAACGACGTTGTCGTCCTCGTCCCAAACCTGGGTCATGCCAATCTTGCGGCCGAGAATCATGCTGATCAAGATATGATCCCAACTCTCGCGTGGTCTTGGGACAATGCGTACACCACCGAGCGTACGCCCCTAGAGGACCACTACTTACACGACGTGCTCCCCAGCCTTGTATTGCGTCCGGACTACCTGACAACCCTATTAAGCAGGCATTTTGTCCAGCCAGAATACTCCCCTGGTTTCACACAGCTGTTTAGTATACACGGCTGCGGGCGTATCCATCGAGATTCATATTTCACTCACATTGTTTACGCAGGTAAAGTGCGTGGCACGTTCCCAGTGTGCGGCGGAGGGGGCGGGCCTGAGGCATATTAAGGTTGCTGCTCTACAGTCCTGCTCACGACGGAGAGCACATTAAGTGCTCTCCTGTTCGTGCGGAACTCGCGACAACCTTAATATGCCTCAGGCCCGCCCCCTCCGCCGCACACTGGGAACGCCACGTTAATGTCTGCTAAACCTTGCTCGCTCAGCTAATTACTTTGTTGAGGGTCCACTATTTGCTGGAGGGCAAACTTACATTGGAGCCTGTCGCTCTCTCCTTGCAAATCTTCCTCTTCGAAATCGAAGATCATGATGGCGCAGTTGGGGAGTTTTGCTGGGAGCTCGAAGCCCTCTGGGGCTGTAGCCTTGATGAATTGGCGGCTGGCACTGCCGTGGCTTACTGCTAGGAGGGTTTCGATACCCTCGGAGCCTATGAGATTGGTGAGGGTGGCTACCATGCGTTCTTGCAACGCTTTGCTTCCCTCTCCTCCAAAGGGGACCAGATCTTCGCCTGGATCCCAGACGTCGGTGGGCAGCGCGTCGTGCGGGCCTTCCTCGAAGGTTCCATAGCAGCGCTCGATGATGCCTTCGCAGGACTCGACTGCTGCGTCCGGGCCGAGGAGCTCGCATGCGACGAGCTGAGCTGTATCCATGGCTCGACCCAAAGGCGACGAGACCACTTTGTCGGGGACAACGTCATGGGCCTTGAGCCATGCGGCTGCCATTCCCGCTTGTTTGCGGCCAAGGTCGGTCAGCGACGAATCGCAGCGGCCCTGGACCAGCTTTTTGACGTTGAACTCCGTCTGGCCGTGGCGGAGCAGATACAGCCTCTTCATATTCTCCCCTTCTGTATAACTTGCTTTGCCGGCACAGCCCTACTCGTGGGTATGCCCTACGTAGTCTTCGTCGATCGTAATCTTGGCAATCGACTTGGGATATTCCGATTCGACCCGTTGTGCCAGCTCGTGCTTTACGTCTTCGGCACTCATCTGCAGATCCGAGGGACGCACGCAGTCAAAGATCACGTTGGTGTGCGTAGGACCCGGCACACAGCGCAGGTCATGAATCGAAAGGCGGCTATCGATTTGTTGAGCCATGGCGTTAATGCGCAAACGCATGCTTGCCACCTTGGGATCGTCGGTCACGATGGGATCGTAATGGAGCGTGACGATCATGCCGTCCTCGTTCCTAAACGCCTGCTCGATGTTATCGAGCGTGTCGTGACTTTCCAGCGGGCTGGCCTCAGCCGCCATCTCGGCGTGAGCGCTTGCGAACTTCCTGCCCGGGCCGTAGTCGTGAACCATCAGATCGTGAACGCCCAAAACGCCGGGGTAGCTCATGATCTTGCTGCGGATATGCTCGACGAGCTTAGGATCGGGCGTCTGGCCCAAAAGCGGGCTCACCGTATCTTGGATAAGCTCAAAGCCGCTCCAGCCAATATAGGCGCCAACGGCAAGGCCGACCCACGCGTCAAGATTGATGTGCGTCGCCTGCGAAACAATTGCGCACGCCAGCACGGCGCCCGTGGCAAGGACATCGTTCTTGGAATCTTGCGCGGTCGCATGCAGCGTCTCGGACTCAATGCGATCTCCGAGCTTTTGGTTGAGGGCCGCCATCCAGAGCTTTACGACCATCGAAAGCACGAGAACTGCCACCAGGGCAAGCGAGAACTCGACAGGTTCGGGGTGGATGACGCGCTCAACCGAGGACTTCACCAGCTCAACGCCAATCAGCAGCACGAGCGCCGCCACGACCAGACCCGAGAGATACTCGTAGCGACCGTGACCGTAAGGATGCTCGGGGTCGGCCGGCTTGCTCGCCAGCTTAAAGCCCAGCACGCTCACGATATTCGAACTGGCATCGGACAGGTTGTTCATGGCATCCGCCACAATCGAAACCGATCCCGAAACCACACCGATAGCACCCTTCGCAGCACAAAGTACCACATTGGCGACAATACACACCATGCCCGCTAACGTGCCCACACGCGCACGATCGCCCTGTGCGCGCTTAACTATCCACTCGACCATCTGCATCCGCCCCCACGGTACTACCTATATACCTATTGCTCAAACGGATTGTAGTGTAGCCACTTTGTCCTCAAGATACAAAAAGGCCGCAGCCCACACGGGCCACGGCCTTGGAATGTGACAAAGGAATCGTCCTTTTGTCGCACAGGTTTATGCGCTTACTTCAGCAGCGCTCGCCACTGTTTCGGACGAATCGGCTCCGTCCCCCGTCGCCTGCCCCTTCACCGGCACCACGCCAAAGCAGTAGCTCAGCGCCGCAGACACCGCAAATGCCGTGCCGCCGGCAACGCAGCACCACAGCAGGTTCGGGATGCCGCCCGTGGCAAAGCCAATGACCATGAGGACATTCGTCATGCCGATGGTATAGGCCGTAACGTGGCCCACGGCCGCAACAAGGCCTCCGACGGCGCCGCCAATGGCCATGCACGTCAGGCACCTTCCATATTTAAAGCCGCAACCGTACAGCGCCGGCTCGCTTACGCCGCCAAGCACGCCCGAGATCGAGTAGCCCAGCATGAGCGCCTTCTCGTCCTTATCCGCAACGCGGAGCGATGCGCCAAAGGGCATGCCCCAAACGGCAAACGTTGCCATCGTCGCGGCGATCAGGATGCACGAATCCGTTCCCACACTCATAAACTGCGCGTAGGCGAGCGATAGGATGACGTTGCTGACGCCCGCGATCTTTAGGAACTCCCAGCCCGCGGCAAGCCCCATGAGCGTGAGCAGCGACACGATGCCACCGGAATTGCCAAGCATAAACATAAGCTGGC
>USPT01000076.1 GCA_900556705.1 uncultured Collinsella sp. | reverse complement strand
TGCGCTCGGCCTCATCGGTCGAGCGATCGATGCGAAAATCGAGCTCGGGCGTGACACGCCAATCGAGCGAGCGAGCCAACAGGCTGCGAATACGGCCCTTGGCACTTGCGAGCGCCTCCATGACCTCATCGTAGCGGCTCGCATCGCACGACACGTACACGCGCGCGAACGAACGGTCCACCGCGACCTCGACCGCGGTCAAAATAACCAGGTCGAGACGCGGATCGGAAACCTCAAAGAGCAGGATATAACCAAGCTTCTCGCGAAGCTGCTCGCCCAAACGGCGGGTTGCCTGCGTTTGCTTCATAGCGCTACCCCCTACTCGGTACGGGCAACCTGGTCGATGCGGTAACCCTCGATCTGATCGCCGGGCTTGATGTCCTGGAAGTTCTCAAGGCCAATGCCGCCCTCGGAACCGCTCTTGAGGCTCTTGGCCTCGTCCTTGTAGTGGCGCATCGAGGCAATTTTGCCGTTGAAGACCACAATGCCGTCACGCACCAGGCGCACGGAATCGGTCGCGGCGATCTCGCCCTCCTCGACGCGGACACCGGCGGCGATGCCGACTTTGGGCACCTTGAAGGTGTCCAGGACGGTCGCGGTACCCGTGGAGACCTCGACCTCGGTGGGCTTGAGCATGCCGATGCGGGCAGCGTCGAGCTCCTCGAGGCACTTGTAGATAACGTCGTAGCAACGAATCTCGACGCCCTCGCGCTCGGCGGCGGAGCGGGCCTTGCCGTCGGGACGCACGCCAAAGCCGATGATGATGGCGTTGGAGGCGTCGGCAAGAACGACGTCGGTCTCGTTGATGGCACCGACGGCGGAGTGGATCGTGTTGATGCGGACCTCGGACTGATCCATCTTGTCGAGCGAGTCCTGAAGGGCCTCGATGGAACCCTGGACGTCGGCCTTGATGATCAGGTTGAGCTCCTTGACCTCGGCGTCGGCGATGGTCTCGAAGAGGTTCTCGAGCGTGACGTGCTTCACGCGGCTCTGCTCCTCGATACGGGCCTTGAGCGAGCGCTCATCGGCCAAGGCGCGAGCCTCGCGCTCGTCCTCGAACACGCGGAACTCGTCGCCGGCGTTGGGCACGGACTGCAGGCCCAGGATCTCGACGGCGTCGGAGGGGCCGGCCTCGGTGACGGCGTTGCCCTTGGGATCGAGCATGGCGCGGACGCGGCCGTAGGTAAGGCCGGCGACCAGCGTATCGCCCACGTGCAGGGTACCGCGGGTCACCAGCACGGTAGCGACCGAACCGCGGCCCTTGTCGAGCTTAGCCTCGAGGACGTTACCGGAGGCAAAGGTGTCGGGGTTGGCCTTGAGCTCGAGCACGTCGGCCTGGAGCAGCACGGTCTCGAGCAGGTCGTCGATACCGATCTTCTGCTTGGCCGAGATGTTGACGAACATGTTCTGTCCGCCCCACTCCTCGGGGATGATGCCGTACTCGGTGAGCTCCTGGCGCACGCGGTCGGGGTTAGCGCCCGGCTTATCGATCTTGTTGACGGCGACGACGATGGGTACGCCGGCGGCCTTGGCGTGGTTGATCGACTCGATGGTCTGAGGCATGACGCCGTCGTCGGCAGCCACGATCAGAATGACGATGTCGGTCACCTTGGCGCCGCGGGCACGCATGGCCGTAAAGGTGGCGTGGCCCGGGGTATCGATGAAGGTGATCTTGCGGTCGTTGATCATGACCTGCGAAGCGCCGATGGCCTGGGTAATGCCGCCCGCCTCGCCGGCAGCGACACCGGTGTGACGGATGGCGTCGAGCAAGCTCGTCTTGCCGTGGTCGACGTGACCCATGACGGTGACGACCGGGGCGCGGGGCTTAAGGTCGGCGGGATCGTCGTAGAACGAGAAGGTGTTCTCCTCCTCGGGGGTGATGATTTTGATCTGACGGCCCAGGTCGTCGGCAACGAGCTCGACGAGGTCGTCGGACATGGACTGCGTCATCGTGAGCGGCGTGCCCAGCAGGAACAGGCGCTTGATGATGTCGTTGGCCGGAACGTCGAGCGCCTCGGCGAGCTCCTGGACGGTAACGCCCTGGGAGACCTTGATGGCGTCGAGCTCCTCGGGGTTCACGCCCTGGGCCAGCGCCTCCTCAATCTTGCGCTCCTCCTGCGCCTTGGCAGCCTCGCGCTCGCGCTTCTCCTTGCGCTTCTTGCGGCGACCGGTCGACTCGCGAGAGGCCTCCTCGACGGCGGCGCGAGCCTCCTCGAGCACCTTCTCGCGACTGTACTCCTCGGCCTCACGAGCCATGCGGCTGTAGTGGTCCTCATCGTTGCCGTGACCGCCCTTGCGCTTCTTACCCTTGCCCTGCTTATCGGGGTTGGGGAAGTCCATACCGGCAGCGACGTTGTTGCTGGCGTTGGTGCGATGGCTGTGCGGACGGCTCTCGGAGGCGTTACGCTCGGAGTTGCTGTCGGAGGCATTGCGATCGTTACGACGGCCACCGCGACGGTCGTTGTTGCCGCCACGACGGTTGCCGCGCTCGGAGGCGCGCTCGGCCTTGGCCTTCTCCTCGGCGTCCTTCTTCTCCTTGAGCACGGTCTCCTGTGCGGCGATCTGGTCGAGCAGCGAACGGAAGCGCGAACCGGAGTCGGAAGCGGGGACGGCGCGGCGCTGGGCCTCGCGGGCAGCCTCCTCCTTCTCGCGGGCAAGGCGCTCCTGCTCGGCCTTCTTCTTGGCCTCGGCCTCGGCGCGGGCGGCCTCCTCGGCAGCCTGGGCGGCGGCGAACTGGCGGCGCTCCTCCTCGCGTGCCTTCTCGGCGGCGATGCGCTCACGCTCGGCCTCGGCAGCGCGCGCTGCCTCCTCGGCGGCGGCTGCCTCCTCCTCGGCCTGCTTGGCGGCCTCGACTTCCTTGGCGCGAGCCTCGATCACCGAGGCGAGCTGCTTGCGGACCATGGCGACATAAGCGTCCTCCAGAGCGGAGGAAGCGGACTTAGCGGGAATCTTCATTTCGGCGAGATGACCCATCAGTTCCTTGGAGGTCATGCCGAACTCTTTGGCCAGGGTGGACACACGGACTTTTGCCATATGACTTCACCTACCCTTTCTGACACCTTGGGTGCCTAGAGACTGAACGAGCGTGGGAGATGCGCCGGGACCCGCCCGGCGCGACCGCGCGCTAGATCAGGTCCTCCGCATCATCGAAGGCGTCGGTGTCGTGGACACCGCAGAAACGGAAGCCGGGGCGGGCCTGGTTGCGGCACTGAATGCCGTCCTCGGACACGTACTCGCAGCGACGGACGTCGTCGTCCTCGTCACCGATCAGGTCGGCGGCGGGCTCCTCGTGAACGGGGACGTTCTTGAGGATGTCGGCGGCAAGGGTCTCGGACTTGATGTCGATGTGCCAGCCGGTCAGGCGAGCGGCGAGGCGGGCGTTCTGGCCCTCCTTGCCGATTGCGAGCGAAAGCTGGTCGTCGGGCACGATGACGCCGGCGTAGGCCTTCTCCTCGTCGATGAGGACGCGGGTGACCTTGGCGGGCGACAGGGCGTTGGCGACGTAGACGGCCGGATCGGCATCCCACAGGATGACGTCGACGCGCTCGCCGCGGAGCTCGCCCACGACGGCGCGAACGCGGCTGCCCTTGGGGCCGACGCAGGCGCCCACGGGATCCAGGCGGTCGTCGAGCGAGTGGACGGCGACCTTGGAGCGCTGGCCGGGCTCGCGGGCAATCGACTTAATCTGGACGGTGCCCTCATAGATCTCGGGCACCTCCTGCTCAAACAGACGACGCATGAGCTCGGGGTGGGTGCGGGAGATGACAATCGGCGGACGGCTGTGCTCGCCGCGAACCGGCTGCAGGTTGGAGTTGGGGTCGCGGACGTCGATGATCACGGCCTTGATGTGCTGGTTGTGCAGATAGCGCTCGCCCATCGGACGCTCGTTGCGCTCGTTCTCGTAACGGCGCTGGTCAAAATGCGGCAGCTCGGCCTCGACGCCATCGCGGATCTTGACGATCGTGAAGTCGGGCGTGGACTGCAGCACGGTACCGCTGATGAGGTCACCGATACGACCGGAGAACTCCTCGTAGATCTGCTCGCGGGCGGAGTTACGCACGATGGCGTTGATCTCGGCCTTAGCGTGCTGAGCGGCGATGCGGCTCGTGTTCTTGGGGGTGACGTCGATCTCCTCGAACTCGGTGAAGTTGCCCTCCTCGTCCATGGAATCGTCGATCGGCTCCAGACGGTAGACGTAGATCTTGCCGGTGGTGCGGTCGATGGTCACCTTGGCGCCCCACTCAAGATGCAGGATCTCGGCGTAGCTCTTGGCGAGCGACTGCTCCAGGCGGTCGATCAGGTAGAGCTGGTCGATGTGCCTCTCCTGGCAAAGCTCCATCAGGGCGGACATCATGTCGGATGCTGCCATCTTACTTTCCTTCCTTCGCGGGCTTGAAGTCATAGGTGGGCTTCAACTTGCACTTTTTAACATCAGAGAAATCGAGGGTGACGGACTCGCCGCCCTCGAGCTCGAGGGTCACGTTCGTCTCGGTGGCGGCGGCAATCTTGCCGGCGTACTTGCGACGGCCCTCGGTGGCGGTGGAGGTGAGCTCACAGTTCTCGCCCACAAAGCGGGCAAAGTCGCACGGGCGGCGCAGCGGGCGCGCCATACCCGGGCTCGACACCTCGAGCGTATAGCTCGAAGAGATGGGGTCGAGCTCCTCAATCACATCGCCGACCCACTTGGTGTTGGCCGTGACGTCGTTGAGCGAAAGACTCTGACCCTCGGCACCCTCGATACGCACGCGCACGCAGGGGGCCTTGGTGGCACCCACGAGCTCGACGTCGACGATGTCGACATCGTGCTGGGGAGCGACGGCCTCGAGCGCGTCGATGATCGCCTGCTCGGTCTTGGTCTTGACCATTGCGGCACCTCCATCCATACAAAAAAGAAGCGGGGCCGAAACCCCACTTCTTTCAATTACAACTTCATTTGCAAGCAAACTATACCAATAGCTGCGGAAACGTGCAAGCACAGTACGAATCTGCAGGTCAGCGTGTGCACAGCTTCTCCATAAGAATAGGACAATTGACCGAAGGCACCTGGGCAGGTACATGTAAAACGAGGGACGACCCAACCGGATCGCCCCTCGTCTTTTATGCGTCAGTTATGC
>USPT01000075.1 GCA_900556705.1 uncultured Collinsella sp. | reverse complement strand
GAGTCGAGGACCAGGGCCCGGGAATACCCAAGCAGTACCGTGAGAGCATCTTCCAACCATTCTTTCGTCTAGACAAATCCCGCAGCAGGGCATACGGCGGCGCAGGACTCGGACTAGCGCTCGTTTGGGAGATTGCAGCTCTTCACGGTGGCACGGTAGAGGTCGAAGCAAGTTCCGAGAGCGGAACCGTGATGCTCGTGACCCTCTCAAAGGGGGCCACCACGTGATCCGACTGTCCAGGAATCCCACTCGACATTGTGAAACGCGTCCCAAAACTTGGACATGAGAAATGGGAGACAGTTGGAGTGGGTATGATGAATTGGACACCTAGTTAAGAGCGAACAGTTCGCATCTATGCCGAGGACGAAGTCCTGGCGGGGATTCAGGATGCGCAGAGGAAGCTTACGGCAGAAAACCCCGACAGAGCCGTGACCGTCGGCGGCAACTGTATGGTGTCGCTTGCCCTCTTCGATTACCTGCACGGGAAATACGAGAACGTTGGAATCGTCTGGATCTATGCGCATCCGGATGTATCCACGCTGAATGATGGCTACCCCAACGCTCACGCCATGGTACTTGGCAGCCTTTTGTGAGAAAGTCATCCTGGTCTTCGGCGGCGAATAACGCGAATGTCCGCAGGCAGACCCAACCTGTGCGCGGAGAAGCTGGACGACGCAAACAAGATTCCTCGACTCGAGCATGGAGATGAATCCGTCTATCAGTCTCATCGCATACTCAGAGGAGGATGCCAGATATAGATCCCATTGGGTAAAGTCGCCGTTCATGAAGGGAATCACTGCATTGCGCTCGGCGACTCTCAAGGCACTCAGGCTTTGTTCTATTTCCCAGCTTCTTGTTTGAACTGTTCGCTATCCAAAATGCCCCCAAATGCCGGCTTCTCAACAAATCAAAAAAGCAAGAGAGACAGAGATTAGGTTCCTGCTCCACTGAACCCGCACTTCCAGTCGAGGTACTCCTCCTCGGAGATCGCCCCGGAGTCCTGTCTCTCGCGTCCCTCACGGAACTGTCCATATCAGCGTAGCCAATCCAGGTTCGGGTTTCGCCGGCTTACGCAGCTTGGCGGGCAGAGCGCCCGGGCTCGCTGCGCTTAGGGCGCGGCGGGATCCGCGACGTCGGAGGTGTCGATCTCGCCCAGATTGGCGAGCTGGCTGATGAACGGGATATTCTCGTGTTCGTCCACCTCGACGCCGCCGAGCACGATGGCGCTGTCGCGCGTGTCGATTTGGGTTGTGAACACGGCCGGGTCGAAACCCGAAGCGATAAAGCCAATGCCCGCGAGGACAACACCCGCGGCAACGAGCCCGCCCGCCACGGCGAGGTAGATTTTCTTCGCGCTGGTCATGGTACTCACTCCTTTCTACGCCGCGAGACGCGCGGCAGCGCCGCCCTTCTCGCCCTTACCCTTCCAGAAGGGCGAGGCGGCCTTCCTCGCCCAGAGCACCGAGAGGCGCGCAATTTGTTTTGAGGCGGCCCAAGCGCCAGCACCAACGAAGAGCGCCACGCCGACGAGGCCGAGCCCCACGCCCGCCGAGGCGAGGGCGTACGGGAAGTGGCCGATGGTGACGCCGCTTACGGCAAGCAGGAGCTCAACCACGCCCACGCCCCCGAGTGCCGCCGCGACGATCCACACGCAGAGCGCCAGCAGCCAGATGCAGATATAGACCGTGACGGCCACGGCGGCGAAGGCGGCGAGCAGCGGCACCCACACCGGGGAGCCCACGATGGTCAGCACCCACAGCAGCGTGGTGCTGCGCCGGCGCGTCCTCGCGATCGCGCGCGGCACGGCGGGCAGGTCGTCGAGCGTGGCCTCCGCCACCTCGCCGGGCGTGCCCATGGCGGCCACGGCCTCCTCCTCGCTCATACCGTCCTCCATGCGGTCTGCGATGGCCTCCGCATAGAACGCCTTGGTCTCCTCCACCTGCTCGGCCGGCAGGCAGGCGAGCAGCTCGCCCAATCGGCCCAGAAACTCATCGCGCGTCATGGTGCGCCCCCTCAACGTATGCGTAAATCTCCCGTACGGACGGCCACTCGGCCAGGAACTCCTCGATGCGTGCTCGCCCGTCGTCCGTGATGCGGTAGTACCGGCGCAGCCGCCCGTTGTGCTCGGCGGAGCGCGCCGTGATGCACCCGGCCTTCTCCAGGCGCTTGAGCAGCGGGTAGAGCGTCGACCCCGTGAGCCCCATGCTCGCCGGTACGTCCTTCACGATCTGGTAGCCGTAGGACTCCTCGCCGGAGACGGCCGCGAGCACGCAGGCCTCCAGGAAGCCGCGCTTCATCTGTGCCTCCATCCGCACACCTCCTCTCGTCATATGCTATGCTATACACACTATACGATGCAAAGTATTAGACGTCAACTCTCATCGCGAAGATTCTCCGGCCCCTGCGCGCTGCGAACGTGATGTCGCGGGGCGGTTGGCATTATGCATGAAACGTCAAGTAACGCTCTTTTGATCCACTTCTACTCGGCCCCATTCGCCTTGTACAACGCCCCCTTTCAACCTTGGGTTCAAGAGAGCCGCTAGGCTGGACGTGCCGGACGGTAAAGTCCTGGACGCCATGGTGGACTTCTCCGATGTCAGGGGGGTCATAGGTCTACGCCGATGGAGGCCCACGTACGCGGCAGGGCTCGCCCGTCACCGCTGGTCGCCGGACGGCCGCCACGCCTCGCTCGCCAACGCACAGGCAACAGCAGCAGTCCAGCGCTGGCTGGAGACGCCGGAATGCCCAGAAGATGCGTTTCCCATCGCTGCGACAGAGCTTTTTGCAGGGGTGGCAATTTTTCCGAATGCCAAGGTCAGCTAGGCTTCGGTAGCCACCTTGGGAGCATCGACAATAGACTCTTCCTTTATACGTTCGGCATAATCGTAGGCGATACCCACAAATTCCAGTCCCGAGCAACAGGAGTACAATTGCTGCATTGTTGCCACCTGATGGGAGATGGAAGATGGACTGCGATGGCTACCCACACGTTCCCATGCCGTTGATGTGCACCGCCTTTGTGCCGGGGCAGATTGACGCTGCAGTTGCAGGCATTTCCGACCCCGATTCGCGCGCCATTGCCACGGCAGAAGCGCTGTACTTTCGCGGACAGGCCACCCTCGCTGCCAAGACGGCACGCCCCTATCTTGACGCCACCGATCCCGCACTGCGCTATTCCGCATGCTTTATCTGCGGATACGCCAGTCTGTCGCTCAACCGTATCGCCGATGCCCGCCGTTGCCTTGCTGGCATCCTCGATACGCCAACTGACGAGGAATCGCCCGCCGTCCACGCCACGCATATCCTGTTCGCCTCGGCCGCGAGCGTCCTGCTGCACTTGCCTTCCCCGTATTCCGCCGAAGAGTTTTATCCGCTTGCGGCGCATCTTCCCGAAGGCCTGCGCCTGTTCGCCAGCTACGTGATGGCGCACGCCTTGTACCTGCGCGGCGAATATGGCCGCAGTCTGGGCATGGCGGAAAACGCCCTGATCATGAAACAGGGAAGCTATCCCATCTCGGAGCTGTTCCTGCACCTGTCGGCTTCCATGGCATGCATGAGCCTCAAGGATATCGACGCCGCAAAGGCACACTTCGGAACCGCCTGGAACATTGCGCGCCCTGACGGCCTTATCGAGCTCATCGGCGAGCACCACGGCCTTTTGCAGGGGCTTATCGAGGCGTGCTTAAAATCGCAATACCCCGACGATTTCGCTCGCATCATCGAGATCACGTACCGCTTCAGCTACGGCTGGCGGCGCATCCACAACCCCGATTCGGGCGAGGACGTGGCCGACGATTTAACGACCATGGAGTTCACCATGGCCATGCTCGCCTGCCGAGGATGGACCAACGCTGAAATCGCACGCCACATGGGAGTATCACCGGGCACCGTTAAAAACCGCCTATCAGGAGTGTATGCCAAGCTTGGTATCGGAACTCGCGCCGAGCTGATTGCCCACATGTTGCACTAGCGGCCAGACTGCCCGGCGTATCGAAAGCGCTCCGGGGGCCTGGCGATTTCGCGCACTCAAATTGGACATTTTGGCCATGGAACGGCACTACCGCAACGGGGCACCTTCTCGCAAAATAGGATTATTTCCTCCGATGTTTGCGGGATGGGAGCCAAAGATGCTTGATCGCCGTTCGTTACTTGTTGCCGGAGCATCCTCGCTGGCGAGCATTATGTTGCCGCGCGTGCCGGGAAGCGCAAACGCCTTCATATTGCCGTTCGCGCCCACCGAAGCCTATGCCGACGAAGAAGACCCCCTTCAGGGTGCTCGTTCTCTCGCGCACCATGTTTGGTGTGGTCGTGGTCGACGTCGCCAACAAGAATACGCCCGTCGCAGGCGCCCAGGTCACGCTCGTGTCGCGTTATGCCGCGGGCAAGCAGCTCTCCGCCACTACCGACGACGAGGGCACGGCCATCTTTGAGGTCGCCCCTCTTGCGGAAGGCTACGTGGACGAGACGACGATTCTCGACGCGTACGACTTTAACGGCGGCATCTCCATTAGCATGGCGGGCTACCGTGATGTCGAGATTCCCCTTGCGCGTATCCAGGGCGGCACCGCCATAACCGCACCAACGCGTCCGCTTTCCGACGGCGAGCCGTACTTTCGACAGCTCACGTTCGACAAGTGGGACATCCAGTACGCTGAGGCTACGTTCATGGCATTGCCGAAGAACGACACGACAAACGAGCAGCCCGATACGCACGCCTTTACCGTGCAGGCGCATCTGCCACAGGGTGGACAGGCAACGCTGCGCATCAACAAAGTGACGCCCGCCGCGGGCAGCTCATCCGAAACCGTCACGCAGATCGGCCAAGTCAAGGCCAGCGCATCGGGCGCGGATAATCTGGCGACGTTCACACTCGAAGACAAGTTCCTCGACGCAGCATCGGGTCTTCTGGAGGAAGGATGCAAGTTGCGCTTTGCGCTCGACTACCAGGGCAAAACCTACACGCTCTCCTCCCCCATGGCCGTTGTCACTGCGCCGGCCGCAAAGGCGGAATCCGGATCGACCACTATCGTCCCCACCACCATGGACCAAGAGATCACTCCGTTTGATTTCCCGGCGGCGTTTCCCGGCATCGGCGGCAATAAGTTCACGTGCTGGATGCCCTCGTTCCCCAT
>USPT01000074.1 GCA_900556705.1 uncultured Collinsella sp. | reverse complement strand
CCGTGGGCAGCAAGCTCGTCAAACTTGTCCGTCTGCGTTATCTGGACGATGCGCCGCTGTGCCTGGAGACTACCTATCTACCACCGAGCTTTGAAGCACTCATCGATCGCGATATCAATGGTTCGCTCTACGCGACGCTGCGCCAGGAATTCCATCGCGCGCCGGCACAGGGGCACAAGACCTTTGAGGTGTGCTATGCCTCGCAAAACGAGGCGTTTTTGCTCAACGTCAAGCGCGGGCAGGCACTGATCCTGATCACCGACTACGTCTACGACACCGACGGCCGCCCGCTCCATGTCTCCAAGCGCATCCAACGCACCGACCGCGCCAAATACACCGAGCCCATCGGCTAACCTGCCAAAATAAACCTGTCCCTAAATGGTAGGTTTGGGGAGGTCGGGGAACCAGGTTGGCTTGGGTTGGTTGGGTGTACGCTCGGCTAGGACCAACTCCATCCAGCACATGTCGTACCAGCGGCCGAACTTTTGGGCGCAGCGGTCAAAGGCGCCCACCAGGCGATATCCCATATGGGCATGGAAATCCTGACTGTTGTGCGTCAGGTATTCGTCGTCCTTATCGTGCGGCACGGCGATGAGGGCGCACATGTTGGTGATGCCCATCGCAATCAGGCATTGCTTGAGCGCATCGTGCAGCTTGCGACCCAGCCCCCCATGGCGCACGTCGCGCGCCATGTAGATCGACGTCTCGACCGACCAGTCGTATGCCTCGCGGCTGTTGAGCGGGCCCACATAGGCATAGCCTACCGGACGCCCGTCCAGCTCCATCACCAGATACGGATAGCGCTTGAGCGTACGCTCGATGCGCCCGGCAAACTCCTCGACGCTCGGCACCTCGTATTCGCAGGTAATCGCCGTCTGGCGCACATATGGCTCATAGATGGCAAGCAACGCCGGCGCGTCATCGGGCGTCGCCAGGCGAATCGTCGGCTCGGACATCTCGGTCATACAACCCTTCTCCCTAAAAGCAAAGGCCACCCTGCGCCAAACCCAGCGCAAGGCGGCCCCTCGTCATTACATCAGGCTACAGGACAGCCGCCAACGCGTCGATGTCCTCCTGCGTCGTGGCCCAGCTGGTGCAAAAACGCACCACCGTGTGGGTCTCGTCGTACTTTTCCCAGTACTCGATCGAGGCATACTCGCGAATGCGAGCCATGTCCTCGTTGGGCAGAATCACAAACTGCTGGTTTGTGGGCGTCTCCAAAAAGAACTGGTAGCCGCGCTCGTGCAGCACACGACGCAGCGCCTGGGCCGTCTCGATCGCCTGTCGACCAATCTCAAAATACAGGCCATCGGTAAAGAGCGCCTCAAACTGGACGCCCGTCAGACGGCCCTTGGCCAACAGCGCGCCGTGCTGCTTAATGCGCGGAATGGGATGCGCCGGAGCGTGCATGCCGCAAAACACCACGGCCTCGCCGCACAGGGCTCCGCACTTGGTGCCGCCGATGTAGAACACGTCGCACAGCTGCGCCAGCTCGGGCAGGGTAATGTCGCACTCATCGGCTGCCAGCGCATAGGCCAGGCGGGCGCCATCCACAAACAGCGGAATCTCGCGCTTCTGGCACACCGCATAAATCTCGGCCAGCTCGGCCTTGGAGTACAGCGTGCCGTACTCGGTCGACAGGCTCACGTACACGGCGCCCGGAAACACCATGTGCTCGCAGCTCTCGTTTTCGTAGAACACCTGGATATAGTTTTCGAGATCCTCGGCGTGCATCTTGCCCTCGTAGCCGGGAATGGTGAGCACCTTGTGGCCGCCAAACTCGATGGCGCCCGCCTCGTGGCAGGCAACGTGGCCGGTCTCGGCGGCAACCACGCCCTCGTACGGCGCGAGCAGCATGTCAATCACCGTCGCGTTGGTCTGCGTGCCGCCCACCAGCAAAAATACGTCGGCATCGGGAGCCTGACAGGCCTCGCGGATCAGCTGCTTGGCGCGCTCGGTATGCGCATCGGTGCCGTAGCCGGGCTGCGGCTCCATGTTGGTGTCGACGAGCGCCTGCAGTACCGCCGGGTGTGCGCCGTGGGAATAGTCGTTGTTGAACGCGAGCATGGCAATCCTCTCTTACCAGGTATCGTCCAGATGATTCAAACGGGGCTATTGTACGCCGTGAGGATAGGCAACGCGCGCGGCAAGGCACTCAAGTGCCAACACCAGGGCAAAGCCGCAGCTCACGTCAGTCAAAAAGTGTGCACCGATCACGATACGGCCAAAGGCGACGAGCGCCGCGACGGCCGCCGCCACCCAAAAGACCACGCGACGACGCGAAGGCTTTTCCGTAAAGGCCGCCGCGGGAAGCCCCGCAAGCATAAGGCCGATTGCCGCATGCGCGGTGTGCCCGCTCGCGAACGACTTAAAGCCGTCCTTGATTACGCCGGCCGCAATATAGCTCCACTTGTCGGGGTTGCCGATTACCCACCACGGCTGAAAATTGAGCCCCGGCGTGACCTCGATCACGCGCATGCGCGGGCGCGACCACAGCGGCTTGACAACCACGTTGAGGATGATGGCCTGAGCGACCCACACGGCAAGCACCATCAACGCCCAGCGCGTAAGCTCGTCGGGCGCGGTGTCGCGCGTAAGGCGATAGACAACAAGGTTGGCCGCGATGACCAATGCAAACGTCAAAACCAGCTGAAACGCAATAAGCTTGCCGCCGACGCGCAGCGACCCGATAATCTCGTAGCCGACCAGGGCCACGTTGATCAGAACGCCTAGCGCGGCGAGCCACTTGCTCGCCTTGGAATCGGGACGTGCCGAGCGCACGAGCATAATGCCCGCGACGCTCGCCGTCAGCTCGAACGGCAGCTCGCCGGCCGCCTCGACAAAGCGGCCAAACAGGCTAGACGAGTTAAACAGCGCACTCGAGATCTGGTAATCGAAAAAAGACCCGACGAGCAGACAAAAGGCCAGGATGACCGCGATAGCAGCGGCATCTTTCTTATAGATATACCCGAACATGCTTTCCTTCCGATGGGGTCAGATTACCCAAATGGGGCGTTTGCGGCGTCGATCCGTTAGTCATCGTCGGACGCACCGAGCTGCTGCAGCAGCATGAGCGCCGCGGCCACCGGGCCGGTGCCGTCGTTGGCGTCGAGACCGCGGCCCAGGCCGCTGCCCGCGCCGGCGCCCGCCTTGTAGGGCACCGACAGCTTGCGGCTCTTGGGAAAGTTCACCGCGCCATAGCGATTCTTGAACTCAAAGGCTACCTTCTTGGGAACGTCAACCCCCAGGAAGGTAATACGTCCGCCGCTGAGCGTGACGCTCTCGAGCCCCAAGCGCTCGCCGCGGATACGGATGCGAGCGCGGTTGAACAAGTTGAGCCCCGCCAACGGCAGCTCACCGTGCGCAGCCTCGGTCTCCTCCTGCACCTCGTCGATACTCTCCAGGTCCTCAGCCGCCGCGAGCTTGCGGTACACGAGCACGCGCTGGTCCACCGCCGGCATGTACTCCTCGGACAAGAAATAGTCGGCCGGCAGGTTGATGCCCACGCTCGCCGCCTCCACGCCGGCATCGTCATCGCCGCGCGCCTCGGCCACGGCCTGTCCCAGCATCTGCGTAAACAGGTCGAAGCCCACGCTCGACAGATTGCCGTGTTGCTCGGCACCCATAAGCGAACCGGCGCCGCGGATCTCCAGGTCGCGCATGGCGATGCGCATGCCGCTGCCCAGGTCCTGGAACTCGGACAGTGCGGTCAGTCGTGCCGTGGCCTCCTCGGTAAGCGGCAGCTCACCCGGGAACATAAAGTACGCGTAGGCCTGCGTGGCCGAGCGGCCCACACGGCCCTTGAGCTGGTAGAGCTGCGCCAGGCCCAGGCGCTGCGAGTCCTCGATGATGAGCGTGTTGGCGGTCGCGTTGTCGATGCCGCTCTCCACGATGGTCGTGGCGATGAGCACGTCAATCTTCTTGGTCGCGAACTCGATCATCACGTCCTCGACCTCGCGCGGGCTCATCTTGCCGTGTGCCACACCCACGCGCGCCTCGGGCGCGGCCTCGTGCACGCGCGCCACGGCGTCGTCGATGGTCTTGACGCGGTTGGACACGTAGTACACCTGACCGCCACGGCCCACCTCCAGGCGAATCGCCGCACTCACCACGTCGGGGTCGTACTCCCCCACGTGCACGATCACGGGACGGCGCCCGGTCGGCGGCGTGGTGATCAGGCTCATGTCGCGCACGCCACTCGTGGCCATCTGCATGGTACGCGGGATGGGCGTTGCCGAGAGCGTAAGCAAGTCGATCTGCTCGCGCAGGTTCTTGAGCTGTTCCTTATGCTGCACGCCAAAGCGCTGTTCCTCGTCGATGATCACCAGGCCCAGGTTCTTGGGGTTCACATCGGCCGAAAGCAAGCGGTGCGTGCCGATGAGCACATCGATCGTGCCCTCGGCAAATGCCTTGAGCGCGCGCTTTTGCTGCGCCGGCGTGCGGAAGCGGCTGAGCACCTCGACCTCCAGGCCAAATGGGGCAAACCGCTCAAAGAAGGTCTCGTAGTGCTGCTGGGCCAGAATGGTCGTGGGGCAGAGCACCATGACTTGGCGGCCGGAGTCCACGCACTTAAAGGCCGCGCGCAGGGCGACCTCAGTCTTGCCAAAACCCACGTCGCCGCACAGCAGGCGGTCCATGGGCTTGGGCGCCTCCATGTCGGCCTTGATGTCGGCGATAGCTTCCAGCTGGTCGCGCGTCTCGTCGTAGGGGAAGCTCTCCTCCATCTCGATCTGCTCGGGCGTATCGGGCGGACAGGCGATACCGGTAATCGACGAGCGGCGCGTATACAGATCGACCAGGTCAAACGCCAGCTTTTTGGCGTTCTTGCGTGCCTTGTTGGTGGCACGCGTCCAGTCGGCGGTATTGAGCCTGGTCAGGCGCGGCTTGTCGCCGTCGGGGCCAACATAGCGTGTGATGCGGTCGACCTGCTCAAGCGGCACGTAGAGCTTGTCGCCGTCGGCATATTCCAGCAAAAAGTAGTCGCGCTCCTTGCCGCCCACTTCCTGGCGCGCGATCTCGCTAAAGAGTGCGATGCCGTGGGTAGCGTGCACCACGTAGTCGCCCGGCTTAAACGGGAACGTGATCTGCGTAATGTCCACCTTGCGACGGCTGCGCGCGCGGTTGGCGTCCATGCGGGCGTTGAGGTCGGCGATCGAGAACA
>USPT01000073.1 GCA_900556705.1 uncultured Collinsella sp. | reverse complement strand
CCGGAGCCCGCCTTGCGAATGTCGGTGTGGTTGAACACGCGGCCCAGGATCAGGCCAAACGGAATCGCCCCGATAAAGAACGAGACCACGGCGCAGATGGCGGTCAGAAGAATCGGATTATGCATCCTTTTGCTCCTTCTTCCTAAAGAAGAGTCGAATGGGCGTGCCGGAAAAATCGAAGGTCGAGCGCATGCGGTTCTCGACGTAGCGCTGGTAGGTGTCGTTGACCAGGTCGCCGTGGTTGACGAAGAACGTGAACGTCGGCGGGTTGACGCCCGTCTGGGTCACGTAGTGCATTCGCAGGCGGCGCTTGCCGTCCACCACGGTATGACCGAACTCGCGCAGGTCGGTAAGGAACGTGTTGAGGCGCGAGGTGCTGATCTTCTGCGAGCGCGTCTTTTCGGCGGCGTCTACCATTGCCCAGATCTTCTCGACGCTGCGGCCGGTCAGGGCAGAGATGCGCAGGTACTGGGCCCAGGGAGCCATAACGCCCAGACGGCGGTCGATGGTCTCCATGCAGGCCTCGCGCTTACGGTCGTCGTCGAGCAGATCCCATTTGTTGAGCAGCACAACGATGGCGCAGCCGCGCTCGATGGCAAGACCCATGACCTTCTGGTCCTGCTCAGTAACGCCCACGGAGGCGTCGACGACGAGCAGCGCCACATCGGCGCGGTCGATGGCGCGCAGGCCGCGGACCATCGAGTAGTACTCGATGTTTTCGTACACGGTGCTCTTCTTACGAATGCCCGCGGTGTCGACCATGCGGTAGTGCTTGCCGTTGCGCTCCACGACGGTGTCGATGGCGTCGCGCGTGGTGCCGGCAATGTTGGACACGATGGAACGGTCGGCGCCCAGGATGCGGTTGAACAGCGAGGACTTACCGGCGTTGGGGCGGCCGATGATGGCGACGTTCAGCGCGTCGGGGAACTCATCGGCGACCTCGTCCTCTTCCTCCGGAAGCAGGGCCACGATATCGTCGAGCAGGTCGCCCGTGCCATGACCATGCAGGGCCGAGAGCGGCGTGGGCTCACCGATGCCGAGCGAATAGAACTCCCAGATGCTGTCGTTCTCGCGATCGGGGTTGTCGAGCTTGTTCACCAGCAGAAAGACCGGCTTGTCGCAGCGCTTGAGCATGCGAGCGACCGACTCGTCCTCCTCGGTGACGCCGGTGCGGCCGTCGACCACAAACAGGATGACGGCGGCTTCCTCGGCGGCGGCGAGGGCCTGGTCGCGGATGGACGTGGCAAAGACGTCATCGCTCTTGAGCGGCTCGATACCGCCCGTGTCGACGATGGTGAACTCGCGGCCGTTCCAATCGGCCGTGTGATACGAGCGGTCGCGCGTGACGCCGCGGGACTCGTGGACGATGGCGTCCGAGGTCTGGGCCAGGCGGTTAACGAGCGTGGACTTGCCCACGTTGGGGCGTCCGACGACGGCGACGATAGGTTTCATCTGCTCTCCTTTAATGGGTAGGGTCAGTGGAAGTGTTAGAGTCTGCGGGCACAATGCCAAGGATGCGCTCCAGGGTATCGAGCAGCTCATGCGGCATGGTCGACTCCACATGAACCTCGGCGCCGCGACTGGTAAGGCTTGCGAGTAAATCGTCACGATGATACTCGTCAAGCGTCATGCCGTCAGCGTTGAACATGAGCTTAGGCACAAAGAGCATAACCCCCGACAGGTCTTGGGGTAGCTGCTCCAGAATGTCACACGCGACGATGAGGCCGGTCACGTCCACGTTGCCGCCAAAGTAGCGGTTCTTGATGGCCGTGACAGTGCCGGCGAGCCCCTGCGGCGATTCCACAAAGCGCGCCACGGTGGCGCGTGCGCTGGCGCCCGAGAGGCACAGCAGGTGCTGGCTGCGAGTGGCGATGGCCTCGCGGACGCGGGCTAGTCGCTCGGCATCGGCGGCAAGCACATCGTCCGTCTCGTCTAGGTATGAGCGGATCATGCCGATACCGTCGTAGTACTGCGGATAGCCGTCGTAAAAGTCCGCCTCGGGCGGATCGATGCCGGCGTCCAGGTAGAACTCGTCGCTCATCTGGAAGGTGTGGCGGCCAAAACGCTCGAAGGCACGGTCCTGGTAGGGACGGATCATGGCAATGGTCTCGCGCGCCAGTTCGGGCTTGTCGCTGTATGACCAGCTAAAGCGGTTCTGATGCTTGGTAAAACCAAGCGGCACAATGCCCAGGCTGGTGATCTGCTCATGTTCCTCGCAGTAGCGCAGAGTCTTTTCTAGCTCCTCGCCGTCGTTCATGCCGGGGCACAACACGATCTGCGCGTGAATCTCGATGCCGGCGGCCATGATGGCCTCGAGTACGTCCATGCCGCGCTGGGCGTTGCGGCCCATCATACGACGGCGGACGTCGGGGCTCACGGCATGGACCGACACGTTCATAGGGCTCATGTTGCGTTGGATGACGTTTTGCACGTCCTCGTCGGTGAGGTTCGTGAGCGTGACGAAGTTGCCCTGCAAAAAGCTCAGGCGGTAGTCGTCGTCGCGAATATAGAGCGTGGAGCGGCCGCCCTTGGGCAACATGGTCATAAAGCAGAACACGCAGGCGTTGACGCAGGTACGCATGCCATCAAAGATGGGGCCATCGAAGTCCAGGCCCCAGTCCTCGCCGGGAAAGCGGTCGAGCTCTACAGGGGTGACGGTGCCGTCGCGCGGATCGAATACCTCCAACTCGACGGTGTCGTCGTCGGCCTCCCAGAGCCACACGATCATATCAGTCAGCTGCTCGCCGTTGACCGTAAGCACGCGCATGCCCGGCTCGATACCCACATCCCATGCGGGCGACTCGGGACGCACGTTCTTAACGAGCGCGCCCTCACCCGGCTCGGGGTCGCGGCTGCGCCCGTAATCGGCCACCTCGGCGGCGTATGCGGGTACGGTCTGGTCCATGGTTAGCGGCAAAGCTCCTTGATGCGCGCAACGGCGCGCTCGATGTGTTCTTGCGGGGTGGAGGCTCCGGCAGTGATGCCGATGTGGCGCGCGTTGGCAAACCACGCGGCCTGGAGCTCGGAAGCTTCCTCGATGTGATACGTGCGCTCGCAGGCGTCTGCGCAAATCTGCGCCAGGCGGCGGGTGTTGCCCGAGTTCTTGCCGCCCACCACGACCATGCAGTCGCAGCGGTTGGCAAGTGCGGCGGCTGCCTGCTGGCGCTCACTCGTGGCGGCGCAGATGGTGTTGATCACACGCAGCTCCTGCACGTGCGGGGTGATAGCTGCCACGACCTCGGCGAGGTTCTGCGCGGTCTGGGTGGTCTGCACAACCAGGCCTACCTTGCCCTTGAGCGACAAGGCGTTGGCGTCGGCGGCACAGCTCACGACCTGCGCATCATCGCCGGCGTGACCCAGAATGCCCTCGACCTCGGGATGGCCCGGCTCACCCACGACGAGTACGCGATAGCCCTCGCGCACCAGGCGCTCGGCGGCCACGTGGACCTTCTTGACGTAAGGGCAGGTGGCGTCGACCACGTTGAGGCCGCGCTTGCGGGCAGCATCGATGACCTGCGGCACCACGCCGTGGGCGCGGATGATCACGGTACCCGATGATGCGTCGTCCAGGTTCTCGGCCAAGCCAACGCCTGCCTCAGCGAGCTCGCGTACCACGATGGGGTTATGGATGAGCGGACCCAAGGTATGGACCTGAGTGCTCTCCCCTGCCTGCGGCGCGGCGGCCAGCGCCATGTCGAGCGCACGCTGTACGCCGTAGCAAGTGCCGGCGTGGGCGGCGATCTCGATGGTGGGCGCGGTTGCCTGGTCGGACGTAGCCGCGGCGGTGTTCGTCACGTTCTCGCTCATGGCTAGAACCTGCCCGGATGCTCGGCGCACAGCTCGTCTCGCATAGCGTAGACGCGGTTCATGGCCTCGGCCTCAAACCATTCCAGGCGCTCCGTGCGCTTAAGCCCAGCCGGTGCGTCGGAAAGCGAGACGGCCTTGCCGGCGCGGATCCAGCACTTCTTGGAACGCATGATCTTTTTGCCCGCGGGCGTGATGTCGGACCAGCCGCAGATGGCGAGCGGGTTGACGGGCGCCTTGCCCATCTGAGCGATGAGCGCAAAGCCGCCGTGGACCTCGGGCTTGATCTCGCGCGAGCGGATGCGCGTGCCCTCGGGGAAGATCAGAACGTCCTCACCGCGCTGCAGCGCATGCTGGGCGGCGCGCAGGCACTTCATATCGGCAGTACCACGCTCCACGGGGATGCCGCCAACGCGGCTAAAGGCCCAGCGCACAATCTTGCTCTTGGCGAACTCGGATTTAAAGATGGGACGAATGCGGCGGCCCCCAAAGAACAGCGCCGTCTCCACGGCCAAGAGCTCGGCCATCGAGGTGTGGTTGCAGATGACCACGCTGCCGCGGCCTTCCTGGCGCTCAAACAGCAGGTCGGCATTCTCGACCTTCCAGCGCCACATGAGCTTGGAGAAGGCCCAAAGGATTGCCATGACCACGACGACGGTGCCGCGGATGAGCGCCGGGAACTCGGCGTAGGGGGCGTTGTAATAGTCCTCGGGCGTCTGCTTAAACAGGCGCATGGGCTACCTCCTTTGGTTGATGAGGTCCTCGATTATCGAGACGACCTCGTCGATGGTGTGGGCGGTGGAGTCGACGTGCACGGCGTCCTCGGCGGGCACGAGCGGGGCGACCTCGCGGCTGCTGTCGAGCTTGTCGCGCTGCTTAAGGGCGTCGAGGGTCTCGTCGACCTCGGCTTCGAGCTGCTCGGACGTGAGCGGCTGGGCGTCGTACTGGTGGCGCTGCAGCACGCGGCGGCGGGCGCGCTCACGCGGGTCGGCAGTCAGGAAGACCTTGACTTGCGCGTTGGGGAACACGACGGTACCGATGTCGCGACCCTCGGCCACGATATCGCGGTCCTCGGCGGCGCGGCGCTGGTGGATGAGCATGGCGGCGCGCACGCCCGGATAGGCCGAGACCTTGGACACGTTGGCGTCGACCTGCGGGGTGCGGATGGCGGCCGAAGCGTCCTGGCCGTCAATGGTCAGGCGCGTGTCCTCGCCGGTGCCGTTGGTAAAGCGGATCTCGATCTGCTCGGCGAGGGCGTCGATGGCCGCCTCGTCGTCCAAATCGATGCCACGGTCGAGCGCGGCGAAGGTGACGGCGCGATACATGGCGCCCGTGTCGAGCTTGTTAAAGCCCAGCTGGCGGGCGATCTCCTTGGC
>USPT01000072.1 GCA_900556705.1 uncultured Collinsella sp. | reverse complement strand
TCGCGCTCAAATGGGTCAACACGAAATAACTCAGAAACATACTTACCTTATGGGTAATTCTACCTACCAAAAAGGGACAGGCACCTTTGTGGTGGTTTTAAGTCATGGTCGGTGCGGCGACATGCCTTGCTGCTTTGTCTCAATCTGTAACAGTTAGACGGGAATTCGGGCCCTAGATGTTACAGATTGAGATAATCGCGTCGCGAAAATAAAAACCTCCGCAGGGATGCTTCCCTTTGCGGAGGTTTTTCTACTCGTTCAGCAGACGTACCGCTTCGGCGGCCATGTTCTCGACCGTCATGCCGTTCTGTGCGAGCAGTTCGTTGGGGTCGTAGCGGTCGGGGAAGCCCTTGGCGATGCCGAAGGTGCGCGTGCGCAACGGCGTGCATGCCAGATAACATGCCACGCGCTCGCCCCAGCCGCCGTCCAAGATGCCGTCCTCGAGGGTGACGACAACGCGATGCTCGGCGGCAAGACTGTCGAGGAACTCGCGGTCGAGCTCGGTTGCAAAGCGCGGGTTGACGAGCGTGGCCTCGATGCCGTACTCGGCAGTCAGACGGTTTGCCACGCGCTCGCCCAGCTCAAAGAAATCGCCGAGTGCGAGCACGGCTACGTCGCGACCCTGGCGCACCGCGTTGTAGCGAACGGCGCTGTAGTCGGTGTCTTCGGCGGGCGCAAGGTCGGGACGGCTCACCAGGCCGATGCCCGGTACGCGGATCGCCACGGGATGCTCGCGGTGGTCGAGCGACCAGCTCAGCATGGACAGATATTCCTCCATGCAGGCCGGCGCCAAGTAGTGCATGTTGGGAAGACCGCCCAGCATGGAAATATCAAAGAACGAGAGGTGCGTCTCGGACGTGGTGCCAAAGATTGACGCACCAAACACCAAAATGGTTGCCGGGGCGTCGTTGAGGCACAGGTCGTGCCAGAGTTCGTCGTAGGCGCGCTGCAAAAACGTGCCGTACACACCAAAGACTGGCTTGGCGCCCGAGCGCGCAAGCGCGGTGGCAAAGGTCACGGCGTGCTCCTCGGCAATGCCCACATCGACGAACTGTTTGCCGGCGGCAGCGCGAAGCTCGGGTGTAAAGCCCATGATGTAGGGTGTGGCGGCCGTGATGCCCACGACCTGCGGATCGCGCTCGATGGCGGCGCTGAGCGCCTCGCCCGTAATGTCGGCGTAGGTGCGCGGCGCAGGCTCGCTCGGATGGCCCGGGCAGAGCTTGCGCCCGGTCGCCATGTCAAACGGACCCACGTGGTGCCAGCGCTCGGGGTCGCTCTGGGCCGGCTCAAAGCCCTTGCCCTTGGCGGTGGAGACGTGCAGCACGATGGGATGATCGATATTGCGCAGTTCCTGCAGCGTGTCGACTAGGGACAACACGTCGTTGCCGGCGTCCAAATAACGGTAGTCGAGTCCCATCGCGCGGAAAACGTTGCGCTCACAGGTGCCGTTGCTGGTGCGCAGCTCGGCCAGATTGCGATAGAGGCCACCGTGGTTCTCGGCGATGGACTGGTCGTTATCGTTGACGATGATGATCAGGTTGCTATCGAGTTCGGCGGCATTGTTAAAGCCCTCAAACGCCAGGCCGCCCGAAAGCGAGCCGTCGCCAATGATGGCGATGACGTTGTACGTATCGCCCGCCAGATCACGAGCGTGCGCCAGGCCGCAGCCCAGGCTCACCGACGTGGAGGTGTGCCCCATGGCAAACAGGTCATGCTCGGACTCGTCGGGATTGGCAAAGCCAGAAGCCTCACCATAACGCTCCGGATCGATATAAGTGTACGCGCGCCCCGTCAGCGCCTTGTGGGCGTAGGTCTGGTGCGAAACGTCAAAGACAATCTTGTCGATAGGGGAGTTAAACACGCGATGAAGCGCAACCGTAAGCTCAACGACGCCCAGGTTGGGGGCAACGTGCCCGCCGACGGCGGCGGAGCTTTCGAGGATGGCGTGGCGAATCTCGTCGCAGAGCTGCGGGAGCTCGGCACGATTAAGAGCCTTGACGTCCTCGGGCGTTGTCGTTTGCGTAAGCAGCATCGTTGTGGGTTACTCCATGCGAATCGAGCGCCGGCGCTCCCTCGGCCGGCACAATTGCACAAGACAGTCTCGCACATTTTGGCGTTTGATATGTGACGGCGGCGCGGTAATTCGCCAACTGGTGGGGCAAAACGTTTTGTCCGATGCCATACTGATATGTTCCATGATGTTTTTATCGATTGTGCACAGGCCGTGGCTTGTCGCCGTGAGTCGCTGGAAGGAGGCAGCATGTTCGATACCGTTCGTGCCGAGAAAATCGCGCACGAGGTCGACGATGCCGCCCGCCAGCTGGCCCAGGCGGGCCGCTTGGACCTGACGCACGAGTTTATCCAGCATGGCGACGTGACGGTCTATGCACATGTGACTTCAGTAGCGCGGGCGAGCCTGTCCTTTGCCGAGCGCTTGGGCCGTGCTGGCATTTCGGTCGACCGTGCTTCGTTGTTGCGCGGGGCCCTGCTGCACGATTACTTTCTCTATGACTGGCACGATCCCGACCCAAGCCATCGACTGCACGGATTTCGGCATCCATTTTTTGCCCTGGCGCGTGCGGAGGAAGATTTTGATCTGACGCCGCGCGAGCGGAATATTATCGTGCGCCATATGTTTCCGCTGGTGCCGGTGCCGCCGACGTGTCGTGAGGCATGGATTGTGTGCCTGGCGGATAAATGGTGCGCTCTGCGCGAGACGATCGCCGGCCGTCTGCCGCGCAAGGACGAGGCAGACGATGGCGTGAGTGGCGAATCGAGCGAAAAGAGGAGAGGGTAGACGGTGGGGACCGCGATTGATATGGCGTTTGGCGGCGCGACGCTTGCCGCCTGCCCACTCTCGGCACTGGTGCTCTCGTTTGCCTTTTACGGGTTTTGCGGTTGGGTATGGGAGTCGACAGTATGCGCCATGCTCAATCACGGACGATTTGCCAACAGTGGCTTTTTGCTGGGGCCGTGTTGTCCTATCTATGGTGTGGGCGGCATTGCCTGCTGGCTTTTGCTGCGCGGGATTCCGGATGCCTCGAGCCAGTTTGTCGCTGCAGCGCTCGTATGCAGCGTGATTGAGTACAGCGTAGGCGTGCTGTTGGAAAAAACAACGGGCGCTCGCTTTTGGGATTACTCGCACCTGCCGTTTAACTTGCACGGACGCATCTGCCTGTACTGGGCCTGCGCGTTTGGCTTGGGTGCGTTGTGTATTTGCCGTTTAGTGGAGCCGGCATTGCTGGGGCTGCTTGGCCATCTGCCGGTGCTGATTGTGCGGCTGTCCGCCTTTATCGTCGCGGTCGCGATGATGGTCGACGCGGTGTGCTCGTTGGCGAGCTGGCGGCGTCTGTCTGATCAGCTGGAGCGCGTCCGGGCCGACCTTGCCGACCGCATCAATGAGTCGCTTGCCGATGCCTCGGACTCAATGCTCGAACGTATTCCCGATTCTACGATTGACTCGGTGGCACAGACGCACATCCGCAGCCGTGCCGTTAACGCGTGGCTGGCGGAGCTGGGCGATGCGACGCTCGATGCCCTGCGCGAGAAGGCTTCGATGCCGACGTTTATCGCGGATGGTGCTCGCGGCCTGGCGCTTGCCGCCCGCCGCGTGGCCGATGCCGCGCCGAACATGCCACGTCCGTCGCTCAGCCGTCGCCTTGCCGGCAAGCGCATGAGTCGTCCGGTGCCAAGCGTGTCGCTCAGCCGACGCGACCTGCGCTTCTTCAATGCCTTCCCGCGCTTGCGCATCAACCGCTACGAGGGCGTCATCCGAGCTACCGACCTCCGTGACCGAGCCCGCGAGCTGTTCCGCCACTAGCCGGGACGGGCACGCTCACGGCTTCCTTGCTCGCGTATTTCCCGTCCGTTTCGCGTCCGTTGCCGCGCCGTTTCCAAGATTGCGGCACCGTTTCCATTCGACAACGCTGCGTTTAACAACGCCGTATCTGGTCTACACCAGTTGTCCCTCAGCCGCATTATGGGCGCCGACAACGTTCATGCGACCAAGGGGGAGCGAATGTACGATACGGGATCGACAACGTTTATGCTCGTCTGCACCATGCTCGTGTTTTTAATGACACCGGGTCTGGCGTTTTTCTATGGCGGCCTGTCCAGGCGCAAAAATGTCATCAACACCATGCTCATGTGCTTTGGCGCCATTGGTCTGGTCGGTGTGCTGTGGATTGTTGCCGGCTGGTCGCTGGCCTACGGCGGTGACGGTTCGAGTCCGTTTATTGGAGGCCTTGACCAGCTGCTGTGCCTGCCGGTGCTCAACCAGGCGCTGCAGGCGGCCGAGGGCAATGCTGCGGACGGTGTCGTCTACCCTCAGATCATCAACGTCGCCTTCCAGATGGCATTTGCCATGATCACTGCTGCTATCGTCACGGGCAGCCTGGCCGGCCGCGTTAAGTTTGGTGCCATGGCGGCCTTCCTGGGCATTTGGCTGCTTGTGGTCTATGCGCCGCTCGCCCACATGGTTTGGGGCGGCGATGGCTCCTTTATCGGCGACATCATCGGCGCACTCGACTTTGCTGGCGGCGACGTGGTACACATCTCGTCCGGTCTCACGGGCCTGATTCTCTGTTTAATGCTCGGCCGTCGTCGCGGCTTTGGCATGGTGAGCTACCGTCCGCATAACGTGCCGTTTGTGGCGCTGGGCGCCGGTCTGCTTTGGTTTGGCTGGTTTGGCTTTAACGGCGGCAGGAGTCTAAGGCCGATGCCGCGGCGGCACTCGCCATCCTCAACACTGTGACGGCCAGCGCGGCGGGCATGGTCTCGTGGCTTGCCGTCGAGCGCGTGCACACCGGTCGCCCCACGCTGGTGGGCGCCAGCACCGGTCTGGTTGCGGGCCTTGTGGTGGTCACGCCGGGTGCGGGCTTTGTCGAGCCGTGGGCGGCGCTGGTCATGGGCCTGATCGTCTCGCCTGTCTGCTACCTGGCCATCAGCCATCTTAAGACCAAGTTTGGCTACGACGATGCGCTCGACGCGTTCGGTTGCCACGGCATCGGTGGCATCCTGGGCGGCGTGCTCACGGGGCTGTTCTGCGTGCCGGAGCTCTCGTGGACCGGTAAGGGCGGCCTGTTCTACACGGGCGATGTCTCGCTGCTCATCTCGCAGATTTTGGGCATTGTGGTGACGGTCGCTATTGTACTGGTGCTCGACTTGGTGATCGCCGCGGTGGTCAAGGCGCTGTTCCACGGCAGCCTGCGCGTGGACGAGGCCGACGAGGCG
>USPT01000071.1 GCA_900556705.1 uncultured Collinsella sp. | reverse complement strand
ACGCCATCGATAAGTTGGTGAAAGCGCACAAGGAGTCCAAGGCCGATAAAGCTACTGCAACGCCCGCCGACCCTGTGCGCGTGCTCGTTGTTTCTGCCCGGGCATCCCAGCTGTTCGGTGAGCTCGCATCTCGTCTGGCGGCGCGTCACATTGCGTCCGAGACGACCGAGTTCACGGCGTTTTCCCAGTCCATCGCGGGCAGGCAGTTTACGGCGCTCGCCAACCTGATCGAGCGTATGAAAGCCGCCGACGAGGGCACCGCTTCCAAGACCGAGTGGTGGCCCGCTCCAGAGCTTACCGACTGGATTTATAGCCCGCTTTCGGGTACTGACGCCGCGAGCGCCCGCGGCTTCGACAAGAACATGCGCCTGTCGCGCAGCAAGACCACTGCGGGCGTCAAGAGCTTGCTGCAGAGTGTGCAGGGCCAGGTGAGGGGCGCCCGCAAGGCCGCCAACGACGATAACTGGTTTAAGAATGTGCCGTGCGTGGTCTCGCACGTGTTTCAGGCGCTGTGGCGCGACAAACCCGTGGCGGCGCTCAAGGCCATGCTCGCCGTTGCCGAGGCGCTGCCCGATCGCGCTCTAGGCGGTCTTGACGGCCAGGCCCGTCGCCAGGCGGAGACGGCTTTGCTGCGCCATGCCATCGACATCCTTATGAATGATGCTCGCGCGCTCGACGTGTCGCAGGCCGCGACCGTGCCGGTTCTCGACGGCGTTCGAACCAAGGTGGACAAGCGCAGTACCGCTTACGATTACGAGACCTACGAGGTCGATCGCACGCCACGTGCTCAGGTTCGTTTTGCTTCGCTTGCCGAAGCGGCGGTTCTGCGCCCCGGCAGCTACGATGCCGTGCTGTTTGCCGATGTCGACCTGGACAGCTATCCGCTTTCGCACGAAGAGGGCCCGCTTGCCACGTTGACAGCCGAGCTGCGCCGCGACGGCGTGTCTTTGGAGCCTGCCGCTCTTCTGCGCGTGCGCTTTGGCCGTGCAATGCAGGCGGCGAGCGGTCCGGTCGCGCTCGCCCGCGTGACGCACGATCGCCAGGCACGCGAGTGCTACCCGGCAGCCGTATGGACCGAGTTGCGGGCGCATGCCGAGGCCGCTGGCAACGCTAGGGCCGCTGGCAACGCTAAGGCCTCTGGCGCTGTCAAACCCACGCGCGTGGGCGAGGGCGATATCATCGCTGACTTTGATCCCGCGGCAGGCGAAGGTCTTAGGCGCGAGCGCGTGACCTGCGAAGCTCCTCAGCACCTGAGCGATGAAGCCATTCCGTATCTGGTCCTGCGCCGTCGCGATGGCGAGGGTGAGGACGCGCCGCTGGTGCCGCGCCTGACGTCCGCTTCGCAGATCGAGGCCTATTCCACCTGCCCGCTGTGCTGGTTCGTCTCGTATCGCGTCAAACCCCAGTCCATCGATGCGGGCTTTGGCAACATGGAGAAGGGCAACTTTGTCCATGACGTGCTGGAGCACTTGCATGCCCGTCTGCCCCAAGAGGGCATGGAGCGCGTGACGCCCATGAATCTGCCCCGGGCGCAGGAGCTGCTGCGTAAGGTCTTTGACGAGACCCTGGCCGAGCACGCCGGTAAGCGCGGTACCGAGGGCCCGCTGGTGCCGCTCTCTCCAGTGGAGGAGCGCCAGGTGGCCGAGATTTTGCCCCAGCTGGAAGGTGTGCTTGCCTACGAGTCCGAGGCGCTTGCCCCCTTTGCCCCGCGCTACCTTGAGTTCGCCTTTAATGAGCTTAAGGTCGAATATGCCGGTTGGCCGCTCGGCGGTCGCATCGACCGCGTGGATGTGGATGCCGAGAATCGCGCCGTGGTAATCGACTACAAGCATCGTTCGGGTGTCGAGGAGTTTAAGCTTGCCGACCCCACGGTACGTGACGAGGAGACGGGCGCGGCTCCCATCGACGACCCGCGCTGGCTGCCGCCCCATACCCAGACACTCATCTACGCGCAGGCCATGCGTCGGGCGCTGGGCCTAGATACCCGTGCTGCGCTCTATTTCTCGACCAAGGGCGGCAAGCCCGCGCTGCGCGGCGCGGCGAGTGCCGAGTTGCTCGAGGAAGAGCGTGGTGACGGTCGCATCCCGGGCCTCAAGAAGGGCTTCCCGGGCGAGGGCGGCAGCATGGACTTCGATGCCCTGCTCGACCGCGTGGAGACCGGCATTGCCGAGCGCCTGCGCGAGCTCGAGGCAGGTGACGTCGCCGCTGTCGACCCGACATCGGCGCAAGCCGCGCATGCGCGCTGTTCGTATAACCACCAAGGAACGTTTGTAAGGAGGGGCGTGTAGACCATGGATCTTTCGACTTTGATGCCGCAACAGCTGCAGATCGTCAAGACGCTCGACCGTCCGCTGTTTGTCTCGGCGGGCGCCGGTTCGGGCAAGACCTTTACCCTCACGCGCCGCATCGTCTACGCGCTCTCGCCCGAATCCGGTCCGTTCGTCGAGCATCTGGACCAGGTGCTCGCCATCACCTTTACCAAGGATGCCGCGGCCGAGATTCGCGACCGCGTGCGCCGTGCGCTTATCGACGAGGGCATGGACGAGGAAGCACTGACCGTCGACGACGCGTGGATTTCGACCATTCACGGCATGTGCTCGCGTATCCTGCGCGCGCATGCGCTGGAGCTGGGCATCGACCCCGAGTTCACGGTGCTCACCGATACCGACGAGCTTATGGACCAGGCTGTTGAGCATGTGCTGGCCCGCGCGACGGCGCCCGATGCCGCCCCCGAGCTCGCGGCATCGCTCAAGGCCCTCTATGCCTGGTATCCCATGGCGGGCGAGGGCGGTTCCTTTGGCACCGGCACGACCATCAAGGGCCTGGTGCGCGACCTGCTGGAGCTGTCGAGCCAGTTGCCGGGCGGTATGGACGACGTGTGCGTGGCGCGCGGCCAGGCCGATACCTCGGCACTCGCCGATGCCTATCGCGCAGCGCTGGGCGCAAGCAAGGCCGCGACCGAGAAGGCGCAGGCGGCGCTCGATGCCATCGACGCGTTCGAGGCGAGCGGCAAGACCATGGCCGATGCAGCGCGACTCATGATGTCGTGCACCATGCCGCGCGCGAGCAAGGCATTCCCTAAGGAGCAGGTCGAGCTGCTCAAGGCCGAGGCCGCCGATGCGTTTATCAATATCGTGCTTGCCTGCGGTGGCCCGGCGCTCGATGCGCTGGTGGGCCTGGCCCGTTCCGTCGAGGCCGAGTATCGCGCATTGAAGGCTGCCCAGTCCGCCCTCGATAATAACGACCTGCTGCGTATGGCCTACGAGGCCCTGCGCGATTACCCTGCCATCCGTGCTGCGTACGAGGGCCGCTTTAAGATGGTCATGATCGATGAGTTTCAGGATACCGACCAGATGCAGGTCGATCTGATACGCTACCTGACGGGTGCGGGGGAGCGCGCGCTGTGCACCGTGGGCGATGCGCAGCAGTCCATCTATCGCTTCCGTGGCGCCGAGGTCGAGGTGTTCCGTCGTCAGGAGCGCAAGGTGGGCTCGTCTGCCGCGCCCGAGGCGACTGCCGTGGCCGATGCCCCTGCCGGCGAACTCGTCAAACTCGTGCGCAACTTCCGCAGCCATGACGAGGTGCTGCGTTACGTGGCACGCGTCTTCGACGGCGATGACGGCGGCCTGATGCAGGGCTTTTTGGATCTTGAGGCGAGCGACGGCCGCAAGGACACGCTGGTGGCGGACGCCTCGCGCCGCCAGGCCCTCTTTGTTGCCGGCGGCAGTATGCAGGAGCGCACACAGGCCAAGGCCCGCGCGATCGCCGAGCGCTTCCGCGCGCTTGCCGATGCCGGCCAGCCCCAGGGCGGCATGGTACTGCTGCTGGGCCGCATGACCAACGCCGATGTCTACGCCCAGGCCTTCCGCGATCAGGGGCTCGACTGCGTCATCGCAGGCGGCTCGGTCTTTGCCCAGGCAGCCGAGGTGCAGACGGTGCGTGCCCTGGTCTGCGCGCTCGCCAATCCGGCCGATACGGCGCAGGGCCTTATGCCGCTGCTCGCCTCGCCGATGTTTGCGCTCGGCGCCCAGGAGTTCCTGGCGCTGGCGACCAAGCTCGATGGCGAGACGGGGGAGACCTCGCGCCGGAATATCGACATGGGCATCATGAGCGATTCCGATGTGCCGGGCTTGCAGGGCTTGCCGCTTGTGACGCGTGCCCGCGAGGTGCTGCGCTACGCACTGCGTCGCGTGGGCCGCGATTCGTTCGCCGCCATCGCGCGCGACGTGGTCAACGCCTCCGGCTGGTTTGTGCGTCTGGGACAGCGTGGTCCCGAGGGCAAGGCCATTGCCGCCAACGTGCTCAAGGCGCTCGACGCCGTGGCTGAGGCTGAGGCCGAGTTCGGCAACTCGCCGCGTTCCATCGCGCTTGCCTTCGACCGCTTCTTGGCGGGCAAGGAAGCCCCGGGTGCCCTCAACGAGGAAGGCGACGGCGCGGTGCGCATCATGACGGTGCATGCCTCCAAGGGTCTGGAATATCCGGTCGTGGCGGTCGCCGAGTGCTTTGGCGTGCGTAAGTCCTCGGGTGCGGCACAGATGGGTCGCGTCGAGGGCGGAGCGCAGGTCGTGGCACTGCCGGCACGCTTCGACGGCGTTAAGCTTGCCGACGGTACCTTTGTGAAGGGCGACGACGTCAAAAAGCAGTTTGAGCACGCGTTTAAGGGCAAGGGCACGTCGCTGTGGCTGCCGCCGGAGCTCATGGAGGACGTCTGTGCGACGGGTTCTCCCGCCGAGGCATTTGCTCGCCTGCGCAACGCCGACCTGCAGCTTTCGCTCGAGGAACGGGCCCGCTTGCTCTATGTTGCCATGACGCGTGCGCGCGAGCTGGTGATCTTGGCGATGGATGCCGGCGTGAGCCGTGGCAAGGTGACGGCGCCGACCTTCGATGTCGAGACCGATCTGACCTACGACGTGCTGCGCCGTATTTTGCCGACGGACGCTCTGGACATGCCGCAGCTCGATACCGACCGCCTGGTGTTCGACAACTCCCAGCCGGGCGACTACGAGCTCATATCGCTAGCAGACTTTACGTTTGGCGAGCAGGCGTTTGAGGCCAACGCTTCGCTGGATGCCGAGGGCAGGCTTGTTCGTGGCGATGCCGATGCAGATGCTGCCGACGATTCGGCCAGTACAATCGTCCCCGGTCCTGCCGACCCCGAGCCCGATGCGTTTGAGCTCGTGTATCCCCAGGCGGTGGGCGTGCGCATGGGCATCTGTCCGTTTCCGGTGCGTGACTCGTATAGCTACT